>NZ_JAODYT010000044.1:0-39668 GCF_029834875.1 Pseudomonas sp. GD04158
GACTGCCGATCACCAATACCAATAATCAAGTACGGGGAGTCGTTACATGTTCAAGCATCTCAGCCAGCATTTCGGCCAGGACGGTCTGGCCCCCACCGACCAAGGCCATCGCAGCCTCGGCCTCGGCGGCACCACCGCCCTGTGGCTGGGCGCCAACGTGGTGGTCACCACCATTCTCACCGGCATGTTGCTGGTGCCGGATCTGAAATTTACCCAGGCCATGCTCATCGTCCTGATCGGCTCCGGTATCGGCATTCTGCCGCTGGTGCTGGTCGGTCTGATGGGCCAGCGCAGCGGCCTGACCACCATGGTGCTGGCCCGCGGCAGTTATGGCGTGCACGGCGCCAAGCTGCCGTCGCTAGTCAACCTGCTGACCCTGCTGGCCTGGAGCTGGATCCAGGCGCTGCTGGCCGGCATGAGCCTGAACTACGCGGTGGAGCACCTGACCGGCTATTCCAACCTGGCGCTGTTCACCATCCTCTGCGAGACCCTGGTGCTGCTGATCGCCCTGCGCGGCCACCTGGGCATCGAACGCGTCGAGCGCTGGGCCGCCATCGGCATGCTCCTGCTGGCCGGTGCGGTGTTCTACGTGATGGGGCAGCAGTTCGAGTTCGAAAGCCTTTTGGCCATGCCCACCGAGCCGCGCAACGAAATCACCCCCGGCATCGCCTTCGATATCGTCATCGCCACCGCGTTCTCCTGGATTCCGCTGGCCGCCGACTACAACCGCAACTGCCGCAGCCAGGGCGTGGCGACGGTCGGCACCTGGGTCGGCTATGTCGCCGCCACGCTGCTGGCCATGGGCCTGGGCGCCACGGTGTCGGGCTTCTCGGTACTCACCGGCATGGAGCAGACCTATGATCCCGCCGTGCTGCTGGCCGGTTTCGGCTTCGGTCTGCCGGCGGCCATCGTGGTCTTCCTCTCGGTGATGACCACCAACGTCATGTGCGTGTACAGCGCCTCGCTGTCGTACCTGAACATCAGCCCGAACACCCGCTTCTGGAAGCCGGCGCTGTGCATCGGCGTGCTGTCGATCCTGGGTTCGCAGATCCCCGGCATTCTCGACAACTTCCAGAGCTTTTTGCTGGTGATCGGCAGCGTGTTCATCCCCGCCTTCGCCGTGCTGATCGCCGACTACTTCCTGATTCACAAGGGCGAGTACGCGGTGGACGAACTGCTCAGCGAGGACGGCGGCCGCTATCGCTACCTGAACGGCTTCAACCCGGCAGCCTTCGTCGCCTACGGCCTGGGTGCGGCGCTGGCTTATTACTGGGGCTGGGTCTCGCCGCTGGCCTGGGGCGCTTCGCTGCCAGTGTTCCTGATCACCGCTGCCAGCTACGCCGTGCTGCGGCGCTGGGTGCTGGTGCCGCGGGCACAGCTGGCGTAGCGTAAAAGCTGAGCGCGGCTCACTCTCGTAGGGTGCGCCGCGCGCACCAGCTTGTAGTCCAGATTGAATCCGGGGCATCGCGATAATCGGTGCGCACGGTTTCGAGGAACGACCATGAAAATCGTCAGCCGTGACCGCTGGTTCGAGGTGGAGCACCGCCACGACGGCATCTGCCTGATCCACGAGCCCTACGTGCGCCCCTTCTACCGCTGCAACATGTGGCACGTGCAGGGGCGCGAGCATGACGTACTGATCGACTCCGGCTCCGGGCTGGTCAGCCTGCGTGAGCAGCTGCCCTGGCTGACCGAAAAGCCGCTGCTGGCGGTGGCCAGCCACTGCCATTTCGACCATATCGCCGGGCATCACGAATTCGCCGAGCGCCTGGTGCATCCGGCCGAGGCCGAGATCCTCGCCGCACCGGATGGCGCCAATACCCTGGCCACCGATTTCGTCGGTGACGAGATGTTCGAGGCACACCCGGACTGCCCACTGTGCTACGCCGAATACCGCGTACGGGCAGCGCCGGCCACCCGTCTGATCGAGGATGGCGACGTACTGGATCTGGGCAATCGGGTATTGCAGGTGCTGCACACGCCCGGGCATTCACCTGGCGGCATCAGCCTGTGGGAAGCGAGGACGCAGACGCTGTTCTCCGGCGACATCCTCTACGACGGCCCGCTGATCGAGGACGCCTACCACTCCAACCTGGAGGATTACGCGCGCAGCCTGGCTCGTCTGCGCCAGCTGCCCGTATGCACCGTGCACGGCGGGCATTTCGCGAGTTTCTCCGGCGAGCGCATGCGCGAGCTGATAGACGCCTGGTTCGACGCCCATCGGCTCAGTTGACGGGCCTGTCAGCGACGCCCGCGCGCCTCGCGACGCAGGCGCTCCTGCTCGGCCTGGCTGATGCGTACTGGCTCGGGTTGCAGGGTGCCGACCCCGAGGGTCTGCAGCAGGCGGTGAAACTGTTCTTGCAGCTTGGCGAGCATGGGTACGACCTCCTGCCAAGTGAATGGACAAACCGGCCGCAGCCGGCTCTGTTAACAGATTAGTTGTGCCAGGCCCGAATTCAACTGACCTGGATCACTCCACCGGACTCTTGCGCCGATAGGGAAACACGTCGATTACCTTGCCGGCACGAATCGCATCCTGCAATTGCTTCCAGTAATCGGCGTCATAAAGATTGCCGTGCAACTGGCTGAACAGCCGGCGCTGCTTGATATCGGCGAACAGAAAGGGCGGAAACTCTTCCGGAAACACGTCCATCGGCCCTACCGAATACCAGGGTTCGGAGCTCATCTCGTCCTCGGGAAAGCGCGGCGGCGGAATACGGCGGAAATTCACTTCGGTAAGAAAGCAGATCTCGTCGTAGTCGTAGAACACCACACGGCCGTGACGGGTGACGCCGAAGTTCTTCAGCAGCATGTCGCCGGGGAAGATATTGGCCGCCGCCAGCTGCTTGATGGCCAGGCCGTAGTCGTCCAGCGCCTCGCGCACCTGCGCCTCGCTGGCGCTCTCGAGGTAGAGGTTCAACGGCGTCATGCGCCGCTCCGTCCAGCAGTGCCGGACCAGGACGGTGTCGCCCTCCACCACCACGGTCGAGGGCGCTACCTCGAGCAGTTCGGCCAGGCATTCGGGCTCGAACTTGGCCTTGGGGAAACGGAAGTCGGAGAACTCCTGGGTATCGGCCATGCGCCCTACCCGATCGACGCTCTTCACCAGCCGATACTTCTCGATCACCGTCTTGCGGTCCACCGTCTTGGCGTGGGCGAAGCGGTCCTTGATGATCTTGAACACGGTATTGAAGCCCGGCAGGGTGAACACGCTCATCACCATGCCGCGCACCCCGGGCGCCATGATGAAGCGGTCATCGGTGCTGGCCAGGTGGCCGATCAGGGCACGGTAGAACTCGGACTTGCCGTGCTTGTAGAAACCGATCGAGGTATACAGCTCGGCGATGTGCTTGCCCGGCAGGATGCGCTTGAGAAAACCGACGAACTCGGCGGGAATCGCCACGTCCACCATGAAATAGCTGCGAGTGAAGGAGAAGATGATCGACACCTCCGCCTCGTCGGTGATCGCCGCATCGACCTGGATGCCCAGCCCTTCACGGTGCAGCAGGGGGATCACCAGCGGCCATTGCTCGTCCGGGGTGTAGATGCGCCCGACCAGATAGGCACCCTTGTTGCGGTACAACACCGAGGAGAACAGCTCGATGCACAGCTGCGGGTCCTTGCAGATCCAGTCCGGCAGACTGGCGCGCAGCTGGCCCTCCAGACGCTGCAGGTCGCGCGGCAGATCCTCATAGGGCACGTCGAAGCGGTAGTCGTCGAAGATCGCCTGCAAGGCCAGGTGCAGCTCGCCGGCAGGCCGATAGCTGCGCGTCTGCGCGGCGCTGGGCTGGTTGCGCAGCGACGGCCGGGTGGTATGGATGAACATGCAGCCATCGCTGATCAGGTCATGGCTGAACAGGCTGCAGAAGATCGAGTTGAACCAGGTTTCCGCCAGTTCGTCGTCGAAGCGCAGATCGATCAGGGCGATATAGGCGCTCTTCACCAGAGGCCACTGGCCCACTTCCAGCAAGGACTCATCGAAGCCCTCGAGCAGGCGCTCACGGGTCTGCGCCACCTTCTCTTCGTACAGATTGATGCGCGCGGCCGAGGCGCGCTGCGCCTCCTGCCATTGCGCCTGCTCGAAGCGTACCCGCGCGCCATCGGTGATCTGACGAAAGTGCTCGCGGTAATCGTCGAAGCCATCGAGGATCAGGCGAGCGATCTCGCCGGCCGGCCATTGTTGCCCCATGGAAGTGCCTCGCAAGGAAATGAGTGAAGCGAGCTTAGCCGCAAAGTCGGCCAAACGTAGCCCGGATGCAATCCGGGGACTATCCCCGGTCTTCCCGGATTTCATCCGGGCTACGGGTTGGCACAAACCTCGTTCGAAAGCGCAATGCGGATTGCCAGAACCCCGCCCAGCGGCAACACTCTCGGCCCCATCCTGACGGATATACCACCTTGCGTACCGCCGATCTGTTTCGCCTGCTGCTGCTTGCCGCCATCTGGGGCGCCAGCTTCCTGTTCATGCGCGTTGCCGCGCCGGCGCTGGGCAGCATGCCGACTGCCTTCTTTCGCGCCAGCTTCGGCGCGCTGGGCCTGCTCGCACTGCTGGTGCTGCTGCGCAGCGACTGGGACTTTCGCGGCAAGCTGCGCATCTGCCTGGGGCTGGGGGTGATCAACGCCGGCCTGCCTTCGGCCATGTACTGCCTGGCGGCGCTGATCCTGCCGGCCGGTTACTCGGCGATCTTCAACGCCACCACGCCCCTGATGGGCGTACTGATCGGCGCACTGTTCTTCCATGAAGGCATCGCCCCGAGCAAGGCGGCGGGCGTGTTTCTCGGCCTGCTCGGCGTGGCGGTACTGACCCGCACCGGCCCGGTGGCCTTCGATCTGCAACTGCTGCTCGGTGCCGGCGCCTGCCTGGTGGCCACCACCTGCTATGGCTTCGCTGGTTTTCTCACCCGCCGCTGGATCGGCCAGCAGGGCGGCCTGGACAACCGCCTGACCGCCTTCGCCAGCCTGGTCGGCGCCAGTGTGTTCCTGCTGCCGTTGTTCGCCGGCAGCCTGGCGCTGCAACCGCCGCCGAGCTGGGGAGGCATCGAGGTATGGCTGTCGCTGGCCGCCCTCGGCCTGGTCTGCACGGCGTTCGCCTATGTCCTGTATTTCCGCCTGCTGGCGGATATCGGGCCGATCAAGGCCAGCACCACCACCTTCCTGATACCGCCGTTCGGCGTCCTCTGGGGCGCCCTGCTGCTGGGCGAACCGCTCAGTTGGGACTACCTGCCGGGCGGCGTGCTGATCGCGCTGGCCCTGTGGCTGGTGGTGCGGCCAGGAGCTGCCAAAGTCTGAGCGATGGTGCGCACGGCGCACCCTACGGCTGAGGACTGCGTAGGGTGCGCCGTGCGCACCAGGGCCATGGCTGAAATCCACTGATCGGCATGGCGCCATGGCTGATGATGCAATCGGCTGCCAAAGCCTGAGCCGCGGTGCGCACGGCGCACCCTACGATCGGACGCGGTGCCCCTACGAAAAAGCCGCCCGTAGGCGGCTTGGTCGCGCTGAATCGCGGTGGTTACTGCTGCAGCTCCTGTTCGGTGAACAGGCCATCGAACAGCATCGAAGTCAGGTAGCGCTCGCCCGAGTCCGGCAGGATCACCACGATGGTCTTGCCCTGCATTTCCGGCTTCTCCGCCAGACGCACCGCCGCGACCATCGCCGCGCCGCAGGAGATGCCGCAGAGAATGCCCTCCTCGCGCATCAGGCGCAGCGCCATGGCCTTGGCGTCCTCGTCGGCCACCTGCTCGACCTGATCGACCATCGCCAGGTCGAGGTTCTTCGGCACGAAACCGGCGCCGATGCCCTGGATCTTGTGCGGCGCCGGCTTGACCTCGGCGCCCGCCAGGGTCTGGCTGATCACCGGCGAACCCACCGGCTCCACCGCCACCGAGAGGATCGGCTTGCCCTGGTTCTGCTTGATGTAGCGCGATACCCCGGTGATGGTGCCGCCGGTGCCGACACCGGCCACCAGCACGTCGATGGCGCCGTCGGTATCACGCCAGATCTCCGGGCCGGTGGTCTTTTCATGAATGGCCGGGTTGGCCGGGTTCTCGAACTGCTGCGGCAGGTAGTAGTCGGGGTTGGCGGCGGCCAGCTCGTTGGCCTTCTCGATGGCGCCCTTCATGCCCTTGGCCGGCTCGGTCAGTACCAGCTCGGCACCCAGGGCCTTGAGCACCTTGCGTCGCTCCAGGCTCATCGAGGCCGGCATGGTCAGCACCAGCTTGTAGCCGCGCGCGGCGGCGACGAAGGCCAGGCCGATGCCGGTGTTGCCCGAGGTAGGCTCGACGATGGTCATGCCCGGCTTGAGCACACCGCGCTCCTCGGCGTCCCAGATCATGCTGGCGCCGATGCGGCACTTGACCGAATAGGCCGGGTTGCGCCCCTCGATCTTGGCGAGGATGGTCACGCCTTTCGGCCCCAGGCGGTTGATCATCACCAGCGGTGTATTGCCGATGGCCTGGGAGTTGTCAGCGAAGATGCGGCTCATGATTCCTTCCTAAGCAGATGAACGTCGGATAAAGGCACCAGCCTATGCCCAGGTGCAGCGGCAGTCCAGCCGAACAGAATGCCGCGCGCGCAGTCCATCGAAGATAGGTGACTCGATGGACTGTCCGATGAAACGACGCTACAGCTGGCCTCTCAGGGCCGTGCTCGTTGCGCTGCTGCTGGTGCTGGCGGCGCAGCTGACCCTGCCCTGGCTGATTCGCGACTACCTCAACGACAAGCTCGCCGACATGGGCGACTACCAGGGCCAGATCAGCGATATCGACCTGGCCTGGTGGCGCGGTGCCTACCGAATCAACGGGCTGAGCATCGTCAAGGTGACCGGCGACGTACCGGTGCCGCTGCTCGACACCCCGCTGATCGACATCTCGGTAAGCTGGCCGCCGTTGTGGCGCGAGCGCGCGGTGGTGGCCGAGGTGTACTTCGAACGACCGCAGTTGAACTTCGTAGATGGCGGCGAGAATGAGCAGGCCGACCAGACCGGTGCCGGCACCGACTGGCGCGACCAGTTGAACAAGCTGCTGCCCATCACCCTCAACGAACTGCGAGTGATCGACGGACGCATCACCTTTCACAACTTCACCACCAGTCCCAAGGTGGAACTGAGCGCGGACGAGGTCAACGCCAGCCTGTACAACCTCACCAATGTCGGTGACGAGCCGGGCGACCGGGTCGCGCATTTCGAAGGTCGCGCCCTTCTGCTGGAGCACGCGCCGCTGGAAGCCGAGGCGACCTTCGATCCGTTCGAGCAATTCGAGGATTTCGAGTTGCGCCTGCGCGCGCGGGACATCGACCTGACCCGCTTCAACGACTTCGCCCGTGCCTATGGCCGCTTCGACTTCAAGCGCGGCAGCGGCGATCTGGTGATCGAGGCCAGCGCCGACGATGCCCAGCTCAGCGGCTATATCAAGCCGCTGCTGCGCGAAGTGGAAGTGTTCGACTGGGAGCAGGACGTCGAAGACGAGGACAAGGGCGTGCTGCGCTCGCTGTGGGAGGCGCTGGTCGGCGGTGGCGAAACCCTGCTGAAGAACCAGCGCCGCGATCAGTTCGCCACCCGCGTGGAGCTCAGCGGCAACGTGCATGATCAGGAAGTGAGCGCGTTCCAGGCCTTTCTGGAAATCCTGCGCAATGGCTTCGTCGAGGCCTTCGATCCGCGCTTCGAACGTCCGCCGCCGCAACAGGACGACGCCTAGCGGGCACGTTCCGGCAGGCGCGCAGCCCCGTGACCGACCATTCAGTGACTGAATGCTGCGTCTGCGTTCACACTGTGCCGGGACGCACGTTATAGTCAGCGCTTCAACCTGATACCGAACGCCCGGCACGGCCGGCCGTTACCGTTCGAGGATTTTCCGATGAAGTTCGAAGGCACCCAGTCCTACGTCGCCACCGACGACCTCAAGCTCGCGGTCAATGCCGCCATTACCCTGCAGCGCCCGCTGCTGGTCAAGGGTGAGCCAGGTACCGGCAAGACCATGCTCGCCGAGCAACTGGCCGAGGCCTTCGGCGCCAAGCTGATCACTTGGCACATCAAGTCCACCACCAAGGCGCACCAGGGCCTCTACGAATACGATGCGGTCAGCCGCCTGCGCGACTCGCAGCTCGATTCCGACAAGGTTCACGATGTTCGCAACTACATCAAGAAGGGCAAGCTGTGGGAGGCGTTCGAGTCCGACGAGCGCGTGATCCTGCTGATCGACGAGATCGACAAGGCCGACATCGAGTTCCCCAACGACCTGTTGCAGGAACTCGACAAGATGGAGTTCTACGTTTACGAGACCAACGAGACGATCAAGGCCAAGCAGCGCCCGATCATCATCATCACCTCGAACAACGAGAAGGAACTGCCGGACGCCTTCCTGCGCCGCTGCTTCTTCCACTACATCGCCTTCCCGGATCGCGACACCCTGAAGAAGATCGTCGACGTGCACTACCCCAACATCAGCGGCGAACTGGTGGCCGAGGCGCTGGACGTGTTCTTCGACGTGCGCAAGGTGCCGGGCCTGAAGAAGAAGCCATCGACCAGCGAACTGGTGGACTGGCTCAAGCTGCTGATGGCCGACAATATCGGTGAAGCGGTGCTGCGCGAGCGCGACCCGACCAAGGCCATCCCGCCGCTGGCCGGTGCCCTGGTGAAGAACGAGCAGGATGTGCAGCTGCTCGAGCGCCTGGCCTTTATGGCGCGCCGCGCCAGCCGCTGAGAGGCTTGTCTCCCCTCTCCCGCTTGCGGGAGAGGGGCCGGGGAGAGGGTAGCCGGCTACGTTGATACGGCCTGAAAAGCCCCTCTCCCTAACCCTCTCCCATGAATGGGAGAGGGAACCGTTCGTGCATCACCGGGAGACCCGCAGCCATGCTGCTCAACCTGTTCAACGAAATGCGTGCGGCCAAGGTGCCGGTGTCGGTGCGCGAGTTGCTCGACCTGATCAACGCGCTCAAGCACAACGTCGTGTTCGCCGACATGGACGAATTCTATTACCTGGCGCGCGCGATTCTGGTGAAGGACGAACGTCACTTCGACAAGTTCGACCGCGCCTTCGGCGCCTACTTCAAGGGCCTGGAAAACCTCAATCAGCACATCGAGGCGATGATCCCCGAGGAGTGGCTGCGTAAGGAGTTCGAGCGCCTGCTGACCGACGAGGAGAAGGCGCAGATCCAGAGCCTCGGCGGCCTGGACAAGCTGATCGAGGAGTTCAAGAAGCGCCTCGAGGAGCAGAAGGAAAAGCACGCCGGCGGCAACAAGTGGATCGGCACCGGCGGCACCAGCCCGTTCGGCTCCGGCGGCTACAACCCGGAAGGCATTCGCGTCGGCGATGCCGGCAAGCGCCAGGGTAAGGCCGCCAAGGTGTGGGACCAGCGCGAGTACAAGAACCTCGACGATCAGGTCGAACTGGGCACGCGCAACATCAAGGTGGCACTGCGCCGCCTGCGCAAGTTCGCCCGCCAGGGCGCGGCCGAAGAGCTGGATCTGGACGGCACCATCGACCACACCGCAAAAGACGGTGGCCTGCTCAACATCCAGATGCGCCCGGAACGGCGCAACACGGTCAAGCTCCTGCTGCTGCTGGATATCGGCGGCTCGATGGATGCCCACGTCAAGGTCTGCGAGGAGCTGTTCTCGGCCTGCAAGACCGAATTCAAACACCTGGAATATTTCTACTTCCACAATTTCATCTACGAGAGCGTGTGGAAGAACAACCTGCGCCGCACCAGCGAGCGCACCTCGACGATGGACCTGCTGCACAAGTACGGCGCCGACTACAAGGTGGTGTTCGTCGGCGATGCGGCCATGGCCCCCTACGAGATCACCCAGGCCGGCGGCAGCGTCGAGCATTGGAACGAGGAAGCCGGCTACGTCTGGATGAAACGCTTCACCGAGAAGTTCAAGAAGATCATCTGGATCAACCCCTACCCCAAGGACACCTGGAACTACACCGCCTCCACCAATCTGGTGCGCGAGCTGATCGAGGATCGAATGTACCCGCTGACCCTGCAGGGCCTGGAAGACGGGATGAAGTACCTGTCCAAGTAAGGCTTCAAGCCGCAACGAAAAACGCCGCGAATCCCATGCAGGATTCGCGGCGTTTTTTTGCCCGGATGAACGTCGAACTCAGCGCTTGTCCGCGTCGTCCGGCTTGTTCAAATCCATCACCGTACGCGTCGGCGCCTGTACCGGCTCCTCCGGCTTGGCCTCAGCAGGCGCAGTCACAGGAACGGCCGCTGCGCTCGTCTCGTCGCTCGCGGTGTCCTTCTTGCGCAGGCCGATACGTTTGAACAGCCAGCCGACCAGCACCACCGGGATGAACCAGAACTTTTTCAGCAGTACCAGCAGCATGGCCAGCAGGCCTGTCTTGGCCGCCACCTTGCCGGCGACCAGCGCGCCCAGACCGTAGGCGGCCACGGTATCCAGGTCCGGGTCGAACTCGGCATAGCGCTGGCCCGGGTTGAACTCGGTCGCCGCCAGCACGGCCGGCACGCTGGCTTCGATCTCCGCCAGCTGATCCATATTGGCGACGAAGTTCAGCACCAGCACACCCTTACGACCCAGCACGCGGATGTTGTAGTTGAGGGTGTTGGCCTCGCTGTCACCGAACTTCAGTTCCTTGGCCCAGTGCAGCTTCTTGCCCTCGGCGTCGTAATGCGGCGCGGCGGCCCAGCCAACCAGTTGCACCGGCTCGTAGCCGTTTTCCTCGCGCCAGGTGTTGGCCTCGCGCATGTCGGCCTGCATGTCCTTGAGCATGTCGGCGTAGTCGATGTCGGCGGCGTCCTCGTCGGACACGTAACCGCTGTCTTCGTACTCCACCGTCACGCCCCAGGACTCTTCGGACAAGGGCGAGATACCGGCCGGCAGGATCATGCCCAGCGGCGGTACGTCATCTGGCGGGTTGCCCCAGGCATCGACCAGCAGACGCTGGGCATTATCGCCGTCGAGAAATACCAGTGAATCAGGCAGATTGAGGGTGGCCAGATCATTGCCGAGCATCACTCGCCCAGTCTTGAACTCCAGACTGGCGACGAATTCTTCGGGGCTGATGTACTGCGCCGATTCCTCGGCTTCGCCCACTTCCTCGTCGACTGCAGCAGAAGCTGGCTCGGCGTCGGAATCGGCGTAGGCAACGGGCATCAACGGCAGGATGGCAGCCAGCGCGGCTGCCAGGATCGAATCCTTGATCGACATGGAAACTCCATTTACACGGGTTAGGGAAATGTAACGACGTATTACATTAGCACGTCCCTGCCCCCCCTTCAGGCGAACCAGCGCACTTTTTACGGCCAGCCAACCATAGCGCCGTCGCCGGCCGATCACCGCTGGCGATTGGACGCTCAGCGCCAGTGACGTTGCTGGGTACGTCTGATCCGGCCGGCACCGAGCATCCAGCCGAACAGCAGCACCAGCAGCTCGGCCAGCCAGGCCAGCAGCAGCGCGCAGATCACGCCCCAGAGAATGGCCTCGGGGGTGAACAGCACCTGGTAACGGTAGGCCTGCAGGGTCTCGCCGAGCAGATCGCGGTCGGCGCCGGTGGCCAGGTGCCAGGCCTGGGCGTACCAGGGCCCCTGCATGGCCTGCCATTCACGTTCCAGCAGGGCCGAGCGCTGCACCAGATGCGCGACGCTCTGCGCGTCGCTGCGCATCACCGGATCGTCGCTGACGCGATAGTGCGCCACCAGCGCGTCCATATCGCCCTTGAAGAACTTCTGCGCAGTGTCCTGAAAGCCCTTCAGGCTCTGCTGCGACTCCAGCCGGCGGGCCTCGACGCGCTTGCCGTAATCGTCGATGAAACCCGGCACCTGCACGCCCAACAGCAGACCGAAGGCGAACAAGGCCAGACGCAGATAGCTTCTCAGCATGCTTCCCTCCCGCTCAGGCTCTGCCGTCGGCGATGGATTCGCCGCGACGCCAAAGGCGCCACTCGCCCGGTTGGTACAGCGACCAGTGCTCGTTGTCGGTCAGCGGCTCGGTGGCGATCACCGTGACCACGTCGTCGGGCGTGGTTTCCGCCTGGAAATCCACGCGCAGCTCGGCGTCCTTGAGCTGCGCCGGGCCGAACGGCGCGCGCCGGGTGATATGCGCCAGCTTGCTCGAACAGAAGCTGAACAGCCAGTCGCCGTCGCTGAGCAGGCAGTTGAACACGCCGAGCTTGCGGTAGCTGGCGCAGGCTGCCACCAGCACCGGCAACAGCATCTCCACCGAAACCGGCTCGGGAAAGGCGCGACGCACGCGGTTGAGCAGATCGCAGAACGCCGCCTCGCTGTCGGTATCGCCGACCGGGCGGTAGAAGCTGGTGGAACCCTCGAGACCGGCCAGCTGGCCGTTGTGGGCGAAGCACCAGTTGCGTCCCCAGAGCTCGCGAACGAAGGGATGGGTGTTGGCCAGACAGACCTTGCCGACGTTGGCATGGCGGATGTGACCGATCACCACCTCGCTCTTGATCGGATAACGCTGCACCAGCTGCGCCACTTCCGATTCGCTGCTCGCTCGCGGGTCCTGAAACAGGCGCAGGCCGCGCCCTTCGTAGAAACCGATGCCCCAGCCGTCGCGGTGCGGGCCGGTGCGACCGCCACGCTGCATCAGCCCGGTGAAGCTGAAGACGATATCGGTGGGTACGTTGGCGCTCATGCCGAGCAATTCGCACATCGGGTCAGTTCTCCTTGCTGAGAATCGCACGCAGCTGCTCGGCTTCGGCCTCGAGGCGTGCCTGCAGGCGCTTGCGCCCCAGAGGGACAAAGCGTACCAGCAGACGCCAGAGCAGCACCGGCAGATCGCCGCGGCGGCGCGGAATCAGGTGCAGATGCAGATGCGGAACATGCTGGTTGGAATCCGGGCCATCGTTGATCAGCAGGTTGATGCCCTCGCGCCCATAGCCCGCCACACGCAGCGCCGCGGCGACCTTGTCGGCCAGTGCCAGCAGGCGCTCGCGCGCCGCAGCAGGCAGTTCCTTGAGATAAGGCGCGTGGACACGGCTGACGATCAGCACGTGAGCCGGGCGCATGGG
The DNA here is from genome assembly GCF_029834875.1 of Pseudomonas sp. GD04158. NCBI lineage: Bacteria > Pseudomonadati > Pseudomonadota > Gammaproteobacteria > Pseudomonadales > Pseudomonadaceae > Pseudomonas > Pseudomonas sp. GD04158. The sequence goes on from NZ_JAODYT010000044.1 coordinate 12,990, forward strand.
AAAGATGTCCAGCAGGACGATGAAATCCTCGTCTTCGTACAGCTTATGCGCCGGCAACTGGCCGGCGGCGATGGCGCAGAACACGCAGGTCATGAGGCCTCCATCCAAGAGGCCATCATGCTGAACGGCAGCCCTGGCCGGCGCAAGGGCTAAATGCGCGGCTCCAGGCGGCCGTTGCGATCGCGCTCATAGGGACGGGCCAGGCGCTCGTCGTCCTGATCCATCAACTCGCGCAGGGTACGCGGGTCTTCGTCTTCCTCGACGTGCGCCTCGTGCCGCCCCTGCCACCAGCGCTCGATGGGCCAGCGCACGGCGACGAACACCAGGTAGACGGCCAGGGCGATCAGCGCATACAGCGTCAGATCGGCCACCGCACGCCAGGCGTTGTTGCCGACCTTGAGCAACAGGTCCATCGCCGTTACCGCCAGCGCCGGGGCGAACAGCTCACGTGACGGATCGACGATGGTCGGGCTGAACAGCAGCACCGCCCCCAGCACCCGCAGCGGCTCGCGCAGGTAGCGCCACATCCAGCTGGTCAGGCGCATCCACACCAGCAGGCAACCCAGTGCGGCGACGCCGTAGGCAGCCCAGGCAAGGAGGTAGTCGTTCTCGTTCATCATAAAGCGGCGGTCCCTGCGTGGCGGGGCTGACTAAGGGGGGCTTATGATAGCGGCTTTTATCCGGCCCGGCGCCCCTGCCGTCGGCCGCTGCGTTTCGGAGTTTCGCCATGTCCTCTGCCCCCATCGCCCGCCGGGAAACCGGAACCGATCCCTATCGCTGGCTGGAACAGCGCGACAGCGAAGAAGTGCTCGACCATCTCAAGGCCGAAAACGCCTACCTCGAAGCCGAGCTGGCGCCACAGCAGGCACTGCGCGAAAGCCTGTTCGACGAGATCAAGGCCCGCATCCGCGAAACCGATCTGTCGCTGCCCACGCCCTGGGGCGATTACCTCTATTACCAGCGCACCACGGCCGGCGATGAGTACCCCCGCCACTATCGCTGCAAACGTCCGGTGGACGGCTCGCTGACCGTCGATACGGACAGCGAGACGCTGCTGCTCGACCCCAACGCACTGGCCGGCGGCGGCTTTCTCTCCGTCGGTGCGTTCAGCATCAGCCCGGACCAGCGGCGCCTGGCCTACAGCCTCGACAGCAGTGGCGAGGAGATCTACCGCCTGTTCGTCAAGGAGCTGGACAGCGGCCGGATCAGCGAACTGCCCTTCGACGACTGCGATGGCAGCATGACCTGGGCGGGCGACAGCCAGACGCTGTTCTTCACCGAACTGGACGACACCCACCGCCCCTACAAGCTCTATCGCCATCGTCTCGGTACCAGCGGCGCCGAGCAGGTTTTCGAAGAGGCCGACGGCCGCTTCTTCCTGCATTGCTACCGTTCCAGCTCCGAGCGCCAGCTGATCCTGCAGCTGGGCAGCAAGACCACCAGCGAAGTCTGGGTGCTCGATGCCGAACGACCGGAGGGAGATTTCGTCTGCCTGGCCCCCCGCGAGGAAGGCCATGAATACGACGCCGACCACGGCATGCTCGACGGCCAGTGGTGCTGGCTGATCCGCAGCAACCAGAGCGGCATCAACTTCGCGCTGTATCGCGCGGACGAAGCCAAGCCGCAGCGCCCGCACTGGCAGCAGATTCGCGCGCACGACCCGCAGGTGATGCTCGACGGCGCCACCCTCAACCAGCGCGCCATCGTCCTGGCCCTGCGCGAAGGTGGCCTGCCGGTTCTCGAAGTGCAGCCGCAGGGCCAGGCGGCCTATCGCGTGCAGCTGCCGGACGCGGCCTACAGCCTCTACGTGCAGGACAGCCTGGAGTTCCACAGCCCGGTGATTCGCCTGCGCTACGAGGCGCTGGCGCGCCCCGCGCAGATCCGCCAGCTGGAGCTGGCCACGGGCGAACAGCAGGTGCTCAAGCAGACGCCGGTCGAAGGCCCGTTCGATGCCGATGCCTACGAGAGCCGCCGCCTCTGGGCCAGCGCCGCCGACGGCACACAGATACCGATCAGCCTGGTGGCACGTCGCGACGTGCTCGCGGCCGGCCAGCCGGCACCGCTGTACCTGTATGGCTATGGCGCCTACGGCGCCAGCCTCGACCCCTGGTTCTCCCATGCCCGTCTGAGCCTGCTGGAGCGCGGTTTCGTCTTCGCCATCGCCCATGTGCGCGGCGGCGGCGAAATGGGCGAAGCCTGGTACCGCTCCGGCAAGCTGGAGCACAAGCGCAATAGCTTCGGCGACTTCATCGCCTGCGCCGAGCGCCTGATCGCCGAGGGCCTGACCCGTCCGGCGCAACTGGTCATCAGCGGCGGCAGCGCCGGCGGCCTGCTGATCGGCGCCGTGCTCAACGAGCGGCCGGAGCTGTTCGCCGCGGCCATTGCCGAAGTGCCGTTCGTCGATGTGCTCAACACCATGCTCAACCCCGACCTGCCGCTGACCGTCACCGAGTACGACGAATGGGGCGACCCGAACCAGCCCGAGGTGCACGAACGCATCAAGGCCTACGCGCCCTACGAGAACGTCAGTGCCCAGGCCTACCCGGCCATTCTCGCCGTGGCCGGCTACAACGACAGCCGGGTGCAGTACTGGGAGGCGGCCAAGTGGGTGGCCAAGCTGCGCGCGCGCAAGACCGATGACAACCTGCTGCTGCTCAAGACCGACCTGGACGCCGGCCACGGTGGCATGAGCGGGCGCTACCAGGACATCAGGGACGTGGCGCTGGAGTACGCCTTCGTGCTGCGGGTACTGGGCATGGTCTGAGAGCTGCGGCACAAAGCGCTCAACCGTCCTGCGCTGGCCCTTGGCAAAGCCTCCGGCCAGCCGCTAGGGTCGCTCGTCGCCACTTTCCGTGAAATTCGCCACCGTCATGCCCGATACGTCCCACCTGATCGATGCCATTCGCGACCTGCTGCTCGACTGCGGCCTGTTCGACCAGTTGCCGCCAGCCGAGGTGCTCACCGCCGCCGGCTACTTCAGTCTCAACCGCATCGCAGAAGGCAGCACCATCTTCCGCGAAGGCGATGCCGGCACCTTCATGTGCATCCTGGCCAGCGGCGCGGTGTCGATCCGCAAGACCAACGTCAATGGTGAGGAGCTGGAGGTAGCCAACCTGCGCCGCGGCCGCGCCTTCGGTGAAATGGCCGTGCTCGACGGCGAGCGGCGCTCGGCCAGCTGCGTTGCCATCAGCGACAGCCAGTTGCTGACACTGGGCAAGGATGCACTGGACAAGATGCTGCAGGAGCACCCGCGCACCGCAGCCCAGATGATCCGCGCCATCGCCGTGGGCATGTCGAAGCGCTTGCGCATGGCCGACGGTCAGCTGGTCAACCAGCTCTAGGTCACGCTTGCCGGCCCCAGGCGGGCGCTCAGTTCTGCTGCCGCTGCCCCTCCAGCCCCTGGCTGTTGCGGCGCAACTGCTGATCCAGCTGGGGTATCGACTGATCGCTGTTGGTTCGCGGCACGCTGCCCGGCATGCTCTGCCCCTGCGGTGGCGGTAGCAGAGGCGGCGAGCCCTGCGGCCTGATCGGCGTGGTGGAAGGCTGGCCATAGGGTTGCGGCGTGGAGGTGCCTGGCGCACCGGGAGCCGGTGCCGCTGGCGTGCGGATGGTTTCCTGAGCCCAGGACAGGGTACTGGCGCTGACCGCCAGCATCAGTGCAGCAAGAACAGGGATACGCATGACGGGGCTCCTGATCGACTGACTTTCGTTCTATTCTGGCAACACCTGCCCACGAACGTTCCAGCGAAGCGCCCCCATGACCACCACCAGCAAGCTCGACCGCATCCTCGCCGAAGCCCAGCAGCGTCGGGAAACCAGCTACCGCGAGAAGGCCCTGCGCATGTATCCGCATATCTGCGGCCGCTGCGGGCGCGAATTCAGCGGCAAGCGCCTGAGCGAACTCACCGTTCATCACCGTGACCACAACCACGACAACAACCCGGAAGATGGCTCCAACTGGGAACTGCTGTGCCTGTACTGCCACGACAACGAGCACCAGCGCCAGGTCGACCTGCACTACCAGAAGGAGGAAGCCGCCAGCGCCGGCTCCGGCAGCAAGGTGACGCACAAGGGGCTGGCCGGGCTGGCGGAGCTGCTCAAGCGCTGACGGGCAAAGCCTCCGCTGCGCGCCGTCCTTGCCGCGGAAAACGCGGCGCTAGCGCAGCAAACGCGTATCCAGGGTCTTCGACGGCCCGCCGATGACGTTCTCGGTGATCTCGATGAAATCCTTGGTGCTGACCCGATCCAGGCGCATCAGGCCGCGGGTCACGTCATCCAGCGAGAGATTGCCCTTGTCCTTGGTCTTCTGACGGATTTCCCGGTCCAGTTCCTGCAACAGCAGCACGGCACGCGCGGTAACGGCGCCGCTGGCGTTGTCGGTACGCAGGCTGGTGACCGGCTTGCTCCAGCGGATCAGTTGCTCGCGAATCTTCTGATGACGCTCTTCACTGATGCCACCGGCCCTGCGCATCACCTCGATGGCGTAGTACTCGGCCAGCCCTTCGGTGATCCAGTCGCTGCGATCGCGCGCGTAGATGCGGCTGAACACGTGCACCAGCTCATGCACCAGCGCGCTGGTGCCGTTCTCGCTGACCAGCGGGCGATCGGCATGCATGTAGTAGGAATTGGCCGCCGACAGGCCACCGCGCCACATGGGATCGCCGGCGCCGACGATCAGCAGCTTGTCCGGATCGCGCGGGAACACCTGCTGCATCTGCGGCCAGACGAAGGTCAGGAAGGTCATGATATCCATGCGCCGCATGCCCTCGCCCACCGGCGCGGAGATGGCCACATCGGTGTCGCCCAGACGCGTACGCCGGGTGCCCAGCTTGCCGGCGATTATCCAGCCGGTGGGACGGTCGAACTTGCGCTGCGGGTTGTCGATGCGAAAGCGGTTCTTGCCGATGCGCGGCCAGCCGGTTTCCACGCTCTTCCAGCCTTTGGGCAGCTCGAACTGCAGCCGCGCCACCAGCTCGGTCTTGTCACGCTGGTCGAGCACCGCCGCAGGCACCAGGTTGTCGCCACGCAGCAGCGCCCAGTCCGGCGTCATGCGTGCGTCGTAGCGGCCGGGCTGGCGCTCCTTGTCGATCGTCACCCGATAGCTCAGCACGCTCTTGCCTTCGGCCGGCTGCCATTTGCCGCGCCCCGGGGTCTCCTCCGACCACTGGCCGTCGGCCTTGAAGTCGCTGTAGCGGCCGTCCTGGCCCAGGTTGAAATCCAGGCTGCGTATCCGCTCGCCCTTCTCCAGGGTGATGCTGACCTCGGCCTGGTTGCTTTCCGGCACGAAGCGCACCCGGTAATCCAGATCGACCTTCTGGGTGGCGGCCCAGGCCGGCAAACCAAGACTCAGCAACAGCGCAGACGAATACAGCGGCAGGCGAAGGGACATCGAGCAGGACTCCTGATGCGAAGCGAAGGTGGCAGCCATAGGACAGCCGCACCCCCGGGGCGATTCCGTGGAAGGCGAACAGATTTGCCATGAAGCGCCGGCGCAATCAACCGGCGCGGAAGATCAGATGCTCTTCCCAGTCCTCTTCGGCGACGCTGTTCTCACTGAGCATGCGGCCCGACTGGGAAATCCGCTCGGCATGCACCGCGTCCGGATCGCCGCTCACCAGGTGGTGCCAGTGCGGCAGGTCCCTGCCCTCGCTGACCAGGCGGTAGGCGCAGGTCGGCGGCAACCACTGAAACTGGTCGGCCTGCGCCGGCGTGAGCTGGATGCAGTCGGGCACGTGCTTGATGCGATTGGCGTAATCGCTGCAACGGCAGGTTTGCAGATCCAGCAGCTTGCAGGCGATGCGCGTGTAGTAGACGGCGCCGTCGTCCTCGTCCTCGAGCTTCTGCAGGCAGCACAGGCCGCAGCCGTCGCACAGCGACTCCCACTCGTCCTGATCGAGCTGGGCGAGCGTCTTGCGTTTCCAGAAGGGTTCGGAATTGGCGGCCATGGCAGCAGTATGGACTCGGGTGGAAAAAAGCGCGGCAGTCTAGCCCGAGCGCCGGGCCCGGCCAAGCGGCGCATGCCGAACGGCTGTTCAATAGCCGCGGGCGAAATCCACTTCACCGCGCAACGGCTCTCCGGCCTGCCAGCGCGCCAGGTTGCCCAGAAACAGCTCGGCCATCAGCGCCGGGTCGGTGGGCGCCGAGCTGTGGCCGGTCAGCAGCAGACGCGGTGCGCTCCAGAAGGCATGGCCCGGCGGCAGCGGCTCCTGACGGCAGACATCGATCACCGCGCCGGCCAGTTTGCCCTGCTCCAGCGCCGCCACCAGATCGTCGTCGACCACCGCACTGCCACGCCCGGCATTGATCAGCAGCGCCTCGGGACGAAAGGCGGCCAGCAGTTCGGCATCGTACAGATCGCGAGTAGCCGGGGTGTCCGGCAGCAGGTTGATCACGTAATCGGCCCAGGCGATCAGGCGCGGCAATTCATCCATGGCAGCCACGTCGGCAAAGGGCGCCTGCGTGCGCGCCTGACTGGCGACGCCACGCAGCTGCACGCCGAAGTGCGCAAGAAACTGCGCCACCGCCTGGCCGATCTCGCCACAGCCGACGATCAGCGCGCGCCGCCCGGCCAGGCTGCGCGGCAGGCTGTGATCCCAACGCTGCTCGACCTGCGCGGCCAGGCGGGCGAACAGGCGCCGTTCATGCGCCAGCAGATGGCCCAGCACGTACTCGGCCATCACCTGCCCGAAAATGCCCACGGCGCGACTGAGCCGATAGTCGCGCGGCAGGTCGGCGGCCAGCAGCGGCGTGATGCCCGCCCAGGTCGATTGTAGCCACCGTGGACGCAGCCCCTGGCGCAGCAAGGGCACCAGCAGGTCGGGCTGCCCCAGCCACACCGGGCAATCGCCTGCCGCCGCAGCCAATCGCGCAGGGTCGGCGCCGGCCACCAGCTCCAGATCGGGCCGGGCATGGCGCACGTGCTGGGCGTAGCGGTCGTGATCGTCTTCGGCAATCAGCAGGCGCATGGTTCAGACCGGGTCGTTGCGGCAGAGCAGTTCGTCCGGCAGGTGCTGGATGTAATCCTCCTCGGGCGGCGGCATCTGCAGGTGATAACCCTGCTTGTCGAGGTTCTCCAGCACCGTGGCGATGTCCTCGCGGGCCAGCTGACGCTCCGGGCTGAGCACCAGGTCGAAGGCATGCGCAGGCGGGCCGAAGATGCCGAGCAGGCCCTCGGGCACCCGCGTCAGGGCATCGGCCTTGAGCACGTAGAGGTACATTTCGTTCTTGCGCGGGCTCTTGTAGATGGAACAGATACGTTTCACTCGGGTTCTCCTTCTGCGGCCAGGCAGTCGAGCAGGGCCTGGCCCATCAGCTCCCGGCGCCAGCCGCGCAGGGAGTCGGGCAATTGGTAGGGGCCGTTGGGGTAGCCGCTCTTGAGCAGGGCCTCCAGGGTCTTCTTGCGCAACATCAGCTCGGGGACGATCTCCAGCCGCTCGCCCTCGCGCTGGCCCACAGCACGCAGCTTCTTGAGCAGCGCTGACGCTTCGATCGGCAGCGGCTCGGGCAAGGCCTCAGGCCATTGCTCGGGTGGCAATGCCGCCGCTTCGCGAATCAGCTGCAGCAGGGTTTCTCCGTCCTGACGCACGGTTTTCGGGTGCATGTCTTCGATACGCGCCAGGGCCACCAGGTTGTCCGGCTGGGTGCGTGCCAGCGGCCACAGCGAATGCTCGCGCAGGATGCGGTTGCGCGGCTGGTTGCGCGCCCGCGCCTGACGCTCGCGCCAGGCGCACAGCGCGCGCAGCACCGCCTGCTGCTGACGCGACAACTTCCAGGCCAGCTTGGCCTCGCGCCAGAGCTCGTCGGGGTCGACTTCGCGGCTCAGCGCGGCCACCAGCTCGGCGCCGTCCTCCAGCACCCAGGCGTGCTTCTCGGCGGACAACCGCTGCGTCAGCGCCTGATAGACCTCCACCAGATGCAGCACGTCCTCGGCCGCGTAGCTGATCTGGGTCGCCGACAGCGGCCGCTGCAGCCAGTCGGAGCGCGTCTCGCCCTTGGGCAGTTCGATGCCCAGCAGGGTCTGCACCAGGCGCGAATAGCCCATGGAAAAACCGAGGTTGAGATAGCCGGCCGCCACCTGGGTGTCGAACAGCGGCACCGGCAGGCTGCCGGTCAGACGCAGAAACACCTCCAGGTCCTCGCTGCACGAATGCAGCACCTTCACCACCGTCTGCGCCTGCAGCAGCTCGGCCAGAGGCCTCCAGTCGTCGATGCACAGCGGATCGATCAGATAGGCCTTGTCGCCACCGCTGACCTGCAGCAGGCCGGCAATGGGGTAGAAGGTATCGACGCGCATGAACTCGGTGTCCAGCGCGACGAAAGGCAAGGCACGCCAGGCGGCGCAGTGTTCGGCCAGGCTGGCGTTGTCGCGGATCCAGTGAATGTCGTTAGCCACGCGGCTCTCCCATCAAGAATGCCGCGCAGTATATATGCCACGGCAACTCCACGGGCAGCGGCCTGCCGCGCAGCGCGGGAACTGTGTAACCTGTGCCGCGCCCCTCCGACACGGAAGAACAACAATGCTGAAGAAACTGCTTGCCCTGCTCGTCGTGCTGCTGGCCGCCGCGGCAGGTTATCTGGCGCTGACGCCGAGCCCCATCGATCCGCTGCCCTGGGACGCCGCGCCCGCACCGGCGATGACCGGCGTGCTGGAAGCCAACGACACCCTGATGAAGGCCGAGCTGCTCGCCCGCGGCCAGGTCCATGGCCCCGAGGATACCGCCGTGGATGGCGAGGGCCGGGTCTATGCCGGCCTGCACGACGGGCGCATCGTCCGCGTGCTGGCCGATGACAGCGTGGAGACCTTCGTCGACACCGGCGGCCGCCCGCTGGGCATGAACTTCGATGCCGCTGGCAACCTGATCGTCGCCGACGCCTACAAGGGTCTGCTGAGCATCGACCCGCAGGGCGCAATCACGGTGCTGACCACCGAGGCCGACGGCGTGCCGTTCGCCTTCACCGACGATCTGGATATTGCCAGCGACGGCACCATCTATTTCAGCGACGCGTCCTCGCGCTTCCAGCAACCGGACTACCTGCTCGACCTGCTCGAAGCGCGCCCGCACGGCCGCCTGCTGGCCTATGACCCGGCCAGTGGCGAAACCCGCGTACTGCTCGACGGCCTGTACTTCGCCAACGGTGTGGCGCTGTCGGCGAACGAAGACTTCGTGCTGGTCAACGAGACCTATCGCTATCGCATCACCCGCTACTGGCTCAAGGGCGACAAGGCCGGCCAGCACGACATCTTCATCGACAACCTGCCCGGTCTGCCGGACAACCTGCAGGGCGACCGCAACGGCACCTTCTGGGTTGCCCTGCCCACACCGCGCAAGGCCGACGCCGATTTTCTCCACCGCCACCCCTGGCTCAAGGCGCAACTGGCCAAGCTGCCGCGCGCGCTGTGGCCCAAGGCGATCCCCTACGGCTTCGCCATCGCCCTCAACGAGCAGGGTGAGATCGTGCGCAGCCTGCACGACACCAGCGGTACCCACCTGCGCATGATCACCTCGGTGAAACCGGTGGGCGACCATCTGTATTTCGGCAGCCTGGACAACGACCGCATCGGCCGTCTCGAACTGCACTGACAAAAAAGCCCCGGATAACCGGGGCTTTTTTTTATCGCCAGCTCGCGCCTCAGACCACGCCCTGGGCCAGCATGGCATCGGCGACCTTGACGAAGCCGGCGATGTTGGCGCCCTTGACGTAGTTGACTCGTCCCTTCTCCTCGCCATGGTGCACGCAGGCATGGTGGATGTTCTGCATGATGCCGTGCAGGCGCTCGTCCACCTCGCCGGCGCTCCAGTGCAGACGCATGGCGTTCTGGCTCATTTCCAGGCCGCTGGTGGCCACGCCGCCGGCGTTGGATGCCTTGCCCGGCGCGTAGCAGATGCCGGCCTCGGCGAACAAATCCACCGCTTCCAGCGTCGAGGGCATGTTGGCCCCCTCGGCCACGCAGATACAGCCGTTGTTCAACAGCGTGCGGGCGTTCTCGCCATCCAGCTCGTTCTGCGTGGCGCAGGGCAGCGCGATGTCGCACGGCAGACTCCAGGGGCGCTGGCCGGCCAGGAACTGCAGACCATAGTGCTCGGCCATCTCGCGCAGGCGGCCGCGACGCACGTTCTTCAGGTCCATCACATGCAGCCACTGCTCGTTGCTCAGGCCGCCTTCGGCATACAGGGTGCCGTCGGAGTCGGACAGCGAAATGACCCGCCCGCCCAGCTCCATGACCTTCTGCGCCGCGTACTGGGCGACGTTGCCGGAGCCGGAGATCGCCACGCGTTTGTCCTCGAAGCCCTGGTCGATGCGCTTGAGCATCTCCTGGGCGAAATACACGCAGCCATAACCGGTGGCTTCCGGGCGGATCAGGCTGCCGCCGTAGCTCAGGCCCTTGCCGGTGAGCACCGAGGTGAACTGGTTGGACAGGCGCTTGTACTGGCCGAACAGGTAGCCGATCTCGCGGCCACCGACGCCGATGTCACCGGCCGGCACGTCCAGATCGGCACCGATATGTCGGTACAGCTCGCTCATGAACGACTGGCAGAAGCGCATCACCTCGCCCTCGCTCTTGCCCTTGGGGTCGAAGTCCGAGCCGCCCTTGCCGCCGCCCATGGGCAACGAGGTCAGCGAATTCTTGAACACCTGTTCGAAGGCCAGGAACTTGAGCACGCCCAGATTCACCGAGGGATGGAAGCGCAGGCCACCCTTGTAGGGGCCGATAGCGCTGCTCATCTGGATGCGGTAGCCGCGGTTGACCTGCACCTGGCCGCGGTCGTCGACCCAGGGCACGCGAAACAGGATGGCGCGTTCCGGCTCGACCATACGCTCGAGAATGCCGGCCTCGCGGTAACGCGGGTTGGCCTCGAGAAAGGGCCAGAGGCTGCGCACCACCTCTTCCACCGCCTGGTGGAACTCCGGCTGGTCGGGATCGCGCTGTTTCAGGCGCGCCAGGAAAGAATCGACGGACAACGACATGCGGCACCTCGACACCACGAAGACAAAGTGGCCGGCACTCTATCAGGCGCCAAAGCACCAAAACAGATCAAAATGTCGCTTTTATGAATCTTTTTAGTGCAGTAAAGAAAAAGCCCTCACAGAACCGCTCTAGAAAGCCTAAAAACAGCTTCCCATTTCGCACCAGAATTGCACTCAGTCGGCACAGGTTTCGAGCACAGGCTCGGGACTCGGCACGGGGGCCGCCACCTGGCCGTACAGCAGCTGCTCCATGCGCTCCCGGGTATCGGCCATGAGTACCGCCAGGTTGTCCTGATCGTAGCGACTGGCGTCGATGGGAGCGCCAATGCACAACTGCACCGGCTGATCCAGATTCAGGCGCCAGGTGCGCGCGGGCAGCACATGGTGAATGTCCCTGATCGCCACCGGAACGATGATCGCCCCGGTTTCCAGAGCGAGGTGGAAGCAGCCCTTCTTGAACGGCTGCAGGCGACCGTCGGCCGAACGGGTGCCTTCCGGCGCGGCCCAGAGCACGATGCCGCTTTCCATCATCTGCCGGGCACGCGCCAGGTCGCGTCGCGCCTGCTGCGGATTGTGCCTGGCCACCGAGGGGAATTCGGCAGCGCGCATGGCCCGACCGAGGAAGGGAATGCGGTACAGCTCGCTCTTGGCCAGCATGCGCATCGAACCGGGCATGGCGACGAAACTGGCGGGAATGTCGTAGTGGCTGGAGTGAGTGCAGAGGATCAGGTAACGGCGCCCGTCGTTGAAGTCCGGGCAGCGCCCCTGCACCGTCATGCGCATGCGTACCAGGCGCAGCAACGCCGCCGACCAGATGCGCGTATAGCGATCAACATGCTCGCGCCGCAGCCGCCCCAGCGCTGCGCGAACGATCACCAGCAGGCAGAAATACAGGGTCACGCCCACCGATCCCAGCGCCACACCGGCACGGCGCGCCAGGTTCGCACTGCGCGTGATGGGTTGCAGACTCAGCATTGAAACGGCTCCTTACTTATCGGCAGATCGATCCGGGGGCAGCGGATTGGCTAGGCGGTATGATGCCGGCAAACGCGTCTACGACACAGGAGGCACCATGTCACTCGCTCAACTGATCAGCGCGCCGCAGCTGCAGCAACGTCTCGGGCAGGAGGATCTGCTGGTCCTCGACTGCCGCTTCGCCCTCGAGGACCCGGCCTACGGACGCCGCAGCTACCTCGACGGCCATATCCCCCAGGCCCACTTTCTGGATCTCGAACAGGACCTGTCCGCCCCCGTAATCAAGGGCGTGACCGGGCGCCACCCTCTGCCGGACCCGAGCGCACTGGTCGAACGCCTGCGAGCCTGCGGCCTGCGGGCGGACAGCGAGGTGGTGCTGTACGACGACGGCCCCGGCGCATTCGCCGCCCGCGCCTGGTGGCTACTGCTGTGGCTGGGCAAGCGCGACGGTCTGTACCTGCTCGACGGGGGCCTGAAGGCCTGGCGCGAGGCCGGCCTGGAACTGACGACAGCGCCGCCGAGCAACGCCCCCGGCGACTTCTCCGCACAGCCCGACAACAGCCTGCTGCTGAGCGCCGAGCAACTGGCCCTGCGCCTGGGCAATCCGGACCTGACCCTGCTCGATGCTCGTGCCCTGCCGCGCTTTCGGGGCGAGGTGGAACCGCTCGACCCGGTGGCCGGGCATATCCCCGGCGCGCAATGCGCGGCCTTCACCGACAATCTCGGCGCCGATGGCCGCTTTCTGCCCTGCGCTGCCCTGCGCGAGCGTTTCGACCAGTTGCGTGGGGAACGTCCGCTGGACAACCTGGCGGCCTATTGCGGCTCGGGCGTCACCGCCTGCCACAACCTGTTCGCCATGTGCCTGGCCGGGTACCCCCTGGCACCGCTGTATGCCGGTTCTTGGAGCGAATGGATCACCGATCCGCAGCGCCCCGTGGCCACCGGCGACTGAAGCGGTTTAACAACCACTGGGAATATGGGAAATAACCGAAAGGTGAAAACAATTTAAAAACAGCTCTTTACAGCACAAAGATCGCACTAGACTTGAAATTGAGCGGCTAACCCCGCTCCCGGTGGGGCCTTTAAGAAAAACCACCAAAACCAGCTGCCACGCGCCCGGCCCCACCGGCACCCTCCGCGAGGATGCCATGGGAATAGCCGCCTGCGATCTCAGCCAGCATGTGATCCGCCCTACCCTTCTCTATCTGCAGCGTCACACGCCCACGGCCGAAGCCCTGCTACTGGGCACCGCAGCCTGCCAGACGGCGCTGGGCAGCGCCCTGGGCAACCCCAACGGCCACGGCCTCTATCGCATCAGCGAGCAGAGTCACCTGGCCCTGTGGGACCGGCATCTGGCGCGCGATCCCGAACTGGCCAGCCGAGTCCGCGGCCTGGCCAGCCAGCATGCCTTTCTCGAGGCGCCGCATCTGGAGCTGACGGTGAATCTGCGCTATGCCACCGCCATTGCCTGGCTGCTGGTGGAGGCAGAGGAGCTGGAGCTGCCCGCCGCCGACGATCTGCTGGGGCTCGGCCGTATCTGGTGCCGGGTCTTCCAGCCACAGGGCCGGCTGGGGGACTTTCTCGAGGCCTGGCAACGTTGCGTGGCTCAGGTCAGTCGAGTGGCCTGAACGCCTGACCATATGGGCGAAGATCCGTACAAGATTTAACCAATTGTCAGATAAACCGCTCTATTTCGGGAACTTCCGCGGGTTGGCAGGGGTCAGGAAAAGCTGTAGCGTGCGCCCCCCGCCTCACCACAGGAGCTTCCCCGTGAGCAAACGTCTTCTCAAGACCGGTCTGGCCGTTGCCATCACCGCCACTTCGAGCCATGGCCTGGCCAGCGGCTTCGCCCTCAACGAGCAAAGCATTTCCGGCATGGGTACCTCCTTCGCCGGTCGCTCCTCCTCGGCCGATGACGCCAGCACCGTATTCGGCAACCCGGCCGGCATGGCGCGCCTCAAGCGCGACGAGATCTATGTCGGTGCCGCCGTCATCCACGCCAAGAGCGACATCCGCAACGCCAGCGCCAACGCCGGCCCGCTGCAGCTGTCCGGCAGCAATGACGGCGATATGGTGCCGTCCACCGGCGTGCCCATGGGTTACTACGTCAAGCCGCTGGACGACAAGGTCGCCTTCGGCCTGGGCGTCTACGTGCCCTTCGGCCTGATGACCGATTACGAGCGCGGCTTCCAGGGCCGCTATCACGCCGACAAGAGCTACGTACGCGTGATCACCGTGCAGCCGACCCTGAGCTACCGCTTCAACGACAAGCTGTCGGTCGGTTTCGGCCCCACCTTCAATCACATCGAAGGCGAACTCAGTTCCTCGATACTCAACCCGCTGAGCCCCGGCAGCAACGACGGCAAGGTGAAGGTCAAGGGCGACGATACCGCGGTAGGCTTCAATGTCGGGGTGCTCTACGAGTTCACTCCCGGCACCCGCGCCGGCATTACCTACCACTCGCGCGTGAAGTACGAACTGGAAGGCGATACCCGCGTTTCCGGCAGCGGCATTCTGGCTGGCGTAGCGGGCAAGTACGACGCCAACCTGGATCTGACCACCCCGGAATCGGTGGACATGTCCATCACCCATGAGCTGAACGACGCCTGGACCCTGTACCTGGGCAGCACCTGGACACGCTGGAGCCGCTTCAAGGAAATCCGCGTGGAGAACGATGCCGCCACGCTGCCGGCCAACCTCGCCACCATCGTCGAGGAGCAGAACTGGCACGACACCTGGGCCCACGCCATCGGCCTGTCCTACAAGCTCAATCCGCAATGGACCCTGCGTACGGGCATGGCCATCGACCAGTCGCCGATCAACAACGTCGACCGCTCGCCGCGCGTCCCGTCGGGTGACCGCACCATCTTCAGCGTCGGCGCCGGCTGGAGTCCGAACCAGGACATGACCATCGACCTGGCCTATTCCTACCTGCAGGAAGAGTCGGTGGACGTCAACCACGCCAGCGATACCCGTGGCACCTACCGTGCGCGCTACAAGAACCGCGCCCACGGCCTGGGCGCCTCGCTCAGCTATCGCTTCTAATCGGCGCACGCCATTGGCTAAACTCACGCGGCAGAACAACAAGAAAAAGCCGCGTGAGACCATCATGACTGCCCTCTGCACCACCCTGCCCGACCACCTGCACCTGCTGCTGGTGGACGACCACCGGATCTTCCTCGACGGCCTGGCCCTGGCCCTGGCGCCACTCGCCCGTGACCTGCAGATCGACACCGCGCAGAACGCCGCCGAAGCGGAGCAGCGCCTGCAGCAGCAGACTTACGACCTGATCCTGCTCGACCTGCGCCTGCCCGACGAACCGGGACTGGAACTGCTGCAGCGCTGGCTGGCGCGCGGCGAAAGCACGCCGGTGGCCATCCTCAGCGCCAGCGACTCGGCCGTCGATGCCCAGGCCGCACTGGCCGCCGGCGCACTCGGCTTCATTCCCAAGAGTGCCGACGGCAAGGCCCTGCGCCAGGCCGTAACGCGCGTGCTGCTGGGCGAGACCCTGCCGGCGCCGAGCAGCACCTCACCGCTGACGCCCAGGCAACTGGAAATTCTGCAATTGCTGGCCGAAGGCCTGCCGAACAAGGCCATCAGCCGTCAGCTGGGCCTGGCTGAAGACACGGTGAAAACCCACCTCAAGGCGCTGTTCGAAACCTTCGCCGTACACACCCGCACCGCCTGCGTCAGCGCCGCCCGCCAGCGCGGCTGGCTGTAATCAATCAGCTGAGCGCCTGGCGCACCTGCAACTGGGTCGCCAACATCTGGCGCAAACGCGCCGGCAGCAGGGGCTTGCCCAGCGGAATGACGTGCGCCGGCAGGCAGCGCTCGTGCAGCTCCGGGCTCAGGTCGGCGCTGATCAGCAGTGCCGGCAACATCTGCCCGGCCGCCTCGCGCAGGCGCTCGATGGCCTGCAGGCCATCGCCCTGCTCGGCCAGTCGGTAATCGCTGATCAGCAAATGCGGTACCTGCCGATGCAGCGCCGTCAGCGCCTCGGCCAGATCGGCACAGGCCTGCACCTCGCAGCCCCAGCGGCGCAGCAGACCGCTCAAGGCCTCGCGGCCGGTGTCGTCGTCCTCCAGCAGCAGGATGCGCCCCTTGAGCGCCAGCCCCGCGCTGCTGCGCGGCGCCTGCTCCGCCAGTTCGGCGGCGGGCAGACGCAGGATGAAGCGCGTTCCGGCGCCAGGTTGCGACTCGAGCTGCAGCGGATGTTCCAGCACCTCGGCCAGCTGCCGCACGATGGCCAGGCCCAATCCCAGGCCGCGCTCGGCACTACGCCCCGGATTGTCCAGCTGGCGAAACTCCTCGAACACCAGCGCCTGCTCGGCCTCGCTCAGGCCGCGGCCATCGTCGGCCACTGTTAACACGATGTTCTGCCCCTCACGCCAAGCGCTCAGGCTCAGCTCTCCGGCCTGGGCGTGCAGCAGCGCGTTATGCAGCAGGTTGCGCAGCAGCCGCTCCAGCAGCAGCGGATCGCTGCGCACGGCACACGCCTCGCTGTTCAGCCGCAGTTGCACAGCCTGCTGCTGCGCCTCCGGGGCGATCTCGCCGAGCAGGCGTTCGAGCAGCGGGCGCAGGGCGAACGCGTGGGGCCTGGCCTGCACACCGCCAGGCAGGGTCAGACGGCTGTAGTCGAGCAGCGACTGCAGCAAGCGTCCCAGCTGCTCCACCGACGCGGCCAGGCGCGTGCTGATGCGACGCGTCTGTGCATCGCCCCCCTGCTCCACCAGGTGCTCGGCATACAGGCCCATGGCATTGAGCGGCTGGCGCAGGTCGTGACTGGCCGCCGCCAGCAGACGCAGCTTGCGTGCATCGTCGGCCTCGGCACGCTGGCGAGCCAGGTCGAGCAGGCGCAGGTTGAGCCAGGCGCCACGCTGGCCATGCTCCTGCATATAGGCACCGACGGTGCCGATCATGTTGGCGCAGAGCAGAAACAAGGCCTGATACGCCAGCTCGCGTCCAGGCTCGTCGAGCGCCAGGCCCGCACCGACGAACAGCAGGCAGAAGCCCCAACTGCACAGGCTGATCACTCGAAACGACAGCCCCAGCAGGGCATAGCCGAACAGCAGAACCAGAAACAGGCCGTCGTAAGGCATGGCCACGCCTTGACGCCAGCACAGGTGCACGATCAGCGCGACACTGACGCCGGTGAGCAGGTAGGCCAGGGCGTAGACGCCGACCACCGCCGCTGGCGTGGCCTGCGCACGCCGGCAATAGAAGAAGGCCAGCACCACCGCGCCCAGGGCCAGCAGGCGCAGGGGCAACACCGACAGGCTGACCTGCAAGGGCATGGCGAGAAAATCCAGCAGCGCGTAGATCAGCTGGAACAGCACAGCGGTCACCGCGATCAACGGCAAACGCCGGCGAATGCGCTGAGCGCGATGGGCAGCGAACGCCTGCTCCAGCTCGGCAACGAAGCGCAGACGGCGATGGCCGCGGCGCTGCTGCGCCAGCAGCAAACGCTCCAGGGGCGGCGCACTCATCGGCGGCGCCACTCAGGGCTCGGACGCAGGCTCCGGCTGTTTGGCGGCGATGGCGTCATAGGTCTCCACACGGTGTCGGTCCTCGCTGGCGAACAGGCGCTCGCGCAACTGTCGCTGCAGCTGCTCGCCATCCTCCGTGCTGAGGCCGCGTCCCTGCAGGCCGGCGAGCTCACGCCGGTAGGCCTGGTAACGCTGCTGCCAGTCGCGCTCGCGGAGCTGTTCGACGAGCAGGCGCTGCACGGTGTCCGGATCATAGGTCATGGCCAGGAATTCGCGCACCTGCTGCTCGTCCGCCCCCTCGCGCCACAACTGCTCGCTGCGCGCCAGTTGCTCCAGAGCCAGCTGCTGGCGCTGCTCGCTGGCACGCAGCGCCTCGGGCAGACGCTCGCGCGCCTGCTCCAGCAGCTGCGCCCGCTGCGAGTCGTCGAGGTCGTCACGCTGCTGCAGGGCGAGACTGTCGAGGGTGTAGCGCGCGTAGGCCTGCTCGGCGCCGAACAGGGCCTCCTGCGCGGCCGCGGAAAAATGCGCGCGGCGCAGCGCATCCAGACGCTCGAAGGCTGCCTGCAATACCTGCAACTGCGCCTGAGGATCGACCTGCTGGTGAGCATCCAGAGGCTGCTGCATCAGCGCCATGCTGGCGCGCTTGTAGTCCAGATAGTCGCCGAGCAGGCTGATCAGCTGCCCCAGCGCCGGCTCCGGCAGGCGGCGTCCGGCGTCGGCCAGCAGCGCCTCGATCACGGCATCGAGCCCGGAGTGGTCGACGGCGCTGAGGAAGTAGTCGAAGTAGTCGCGCACGGCCAGCTCCAGCAGCAGATTGCCGGCAGCATCGGTTTGCAGACGACCGTCCACCTCGGTGCCGGCCAGGCTCGGCAGCGCGGCGGCCACGGATGGCTGCGCCTGCGCGGTAGCCGGCACGGCAGAGGCCGATGATGGAGTGAGCGGCGCGGCCTGGGCCTGCGCAGCCACGCTGGATGCAGGCGCCTGGCCCTCGCCAGCCGGCCACCGCCAGTAGAGAGTCAAAGCGCCGGCCAGCAGCACGGCGGCTAGAGAGAAGGTGAAGAATCTGGACATACCACCTCGCTGCGGCGGGTCACCCCGCCGCCATTGCCGAAATCAGATGCCTTTGCCCTTCAGGCGGTTGGCGTGCTGGCGGTACAGCGATACCGGCTCGGTCCAGCCGCGAATGCCGAACAGATGGTTGATCGCATCGACGTGGTTCATGTTGTAGCTGTCGCCGAGCACCTGCCCCAGGTAGGTGGCACAGACGCCGACCAGGCCATCGTTCTTCTCGCTGCCGAACACCAGGCCGGTGAAGGCCAGGAAGGGGTCGGCGGCATCGAGCACGTTGGTGTAGGCGACGTTACCGGTCCAGGAGTAGTAGCGAATGTTGTGACCGCGCACGTTGTGCACTTCGCTGGACTTGGCGCAGTAGCTGGAATTGTTGATGCCCCAGGGATGGCGACCGTTCAGCGCGTTGGTGCCCGGCGTGGTCAGGGTCGCCAGGGCGTCGATGCCGCTCTGCGGGTTGCTGGCCCCGGAGAGCAGATTGATCAGCGAGCCCAGTGCATTGGCGATGGCATTGGCGCCACCCTCGATCAACCCACCGGCGGGAATCACGCCACGCACCACATCGGCGACCTTCGAGCCCTTGTTCACGCCATTGATCGAGGTCACCGAGGCGACCAGATCCGGGCGCAGCGAGGCGGCCACGCGGGAGGTCGGCGAGCCCTGGCTGTGGCCGATCAGGTTGACCTTGCCGCCACCGGCCGCGGCCCAGGGCACGATCTGCCGGGCCAGCTCGGCGCCGCGCTGCTCGCTGTCGTTGAAGGCGGCGACACTGGCGACGTGAACCCGCGCGCCATCGCGCTCGAGGTTCCAGGGGATGGTGTGGAAGTAGTTGACCAGGCCACCGATGGTGTTGAAGCCGGTGATGCCGTGAACCAGCACGATCGGGTACTTGGTCTGGGTGTAGTTGGCCTGGGCCTGGACGGCGCCGAGCAGGGCCAGACTGGCGACAGCAGTGGTAAAGACGCGACGCATGGGTGCCTCCTTATTGTTTTTGTCGGGCACGCCGGGGTTACTGCGTCCGGCGCCTGGCCAGTCTAGGCAGGCAGGCGGAGGCGGCCCATCGCCCAGATGGGTGAAGGGCCGTGAGTCAGGTCTCAGGGTTGCGAGGCGATGGCCTTCTCCACCGCGGCGACCAGCTCGGGATCATCCGGCTTGGTCAGGCTGGAAAAACTGGCCACCACCTTGCCCTGACGGTCGACCACATATTTGAAGAAGTTCCAGCGCGGCGCCCTGCTCTGCTCGGCCAGGCCCTTGAACAGGGGGATGGCATTGCCCCCGGAAACCGGCTGCGGCTCGGTCATGGCGAAGGTCACGCCGTAGTTGACGTAGCAGACGGTGGCGGTTTCCTCGCTGCTGTCGGCCTCCTGACGGAAATCGTCGGACGGCACGCCCAGCACTTCCAGGCCCTGATCCTTGTAACGCTGATAAAGCGCTTCGAGCCCTTTGAATTGCGGGGTGAAGCCGCAGAAGCTGGCGGTATTGACCACCACCAGCGGCTTGCCGGCGAACTGGCAGAGTTCGACGCTCTCACCCTTGGCGCGCAGCTTGGGCAATTCCCCCTGCAGCAGTGCCGGACATTCGGCGGCCAGCACCGGCAATGCCAGGCTGGAGAGCAGCAAGGAGCAGGCAAGACGATGAAGCGACATGACGATGACCTCGAGCGATAACGCGGTCTTGCCACGCTACTCGCAGGGCATGCGCCAGGCAACTAGCAAATGCCCATGCCCAATTGCAGCAGGGCCAGCCCGCCCTGGCGCCAGCCCCACCAGGCGAGCGCCAGGAGCAGGCCAAGGCCCACTGCCACGGCGCTGAACGTCAGTGCCTTGCGGCTCACGCCGGCGCCCCCTGCAGGCGCGCCACCGGCACTTCGCGCACCGGCCAGTTGAGCGCGGCGGCCATCACGCTCAGGCCGATGGAGATCTGCCAGACCAGGTCGTAGCTGCCGGTGGTGTCGTAGAGATAGCCGCCCAGCCAGCCGCCGAGGAAGGAGCCGAGCTGGTGGAAGAGGAACACGATACCGCCGAGCATCGACAGGTTGCGCACACCGAACAGGGTGGCCACCGTGCCATTGGTCAGCGGCACGGTCGACAGCCACAGCAGGCCCATGGCGATACCGAACAGGTAGGCGCTCCACTGCGTCAGCGGCGCTGCGATGAACAGCGCGATCACCACCCCGCGCAGCAGGTACAGGGCGCTGAGCAGGCGCGGCTTGGCCATGCGCCCGCCGAGCCAGCCGGCGATGTAGGTACCGAAGATATTGAACAGCCCCACCAGGGCCAACACCGTGGTGCCGGTCAGTGCCGGCAGATGATGATCGACCAGGTAGGCCGGCAGGTGCACGGCAACGAACACCACCTGGAAGCCGCAGACGAAGAAGCCCAGTGCCAGCAGCCAGAAGCCGGAATGCCCGGCCGCCTCGCGCAGCGCCTCGACCAGCGTCTGCTCATGCCCGGTCGGTTGCGCCTGCGGCTGCTCGCGAATCATCGCCGCCAACGGCAGGATCAGCGCCACCAGCAGACCCAGCGCCAGCAGCGCCGCCGACCAGCCCAGCCAGCCGATCAGCCCCAGCGTGCCGGGCAGCATGGCGAACTGGCCGAAGGAGCCGGCGGCCGCGGCAATGCCCATGGCCATGCTGCGCTTCTCCACCGGCACGGCACGGCCAACCACGCCGAGGATCACCGAGAACGAGGTGCCGGACAGGCCAATGCCGATCAGCAGCCCGGCGCTCAGCGACAACGACAGCGGGGAATCGGACATGCCCATCAGCACCAACCCGAGCACATAGAGCACGCCGCCCGTGATGATGGCCTTGCGCGCACCGAAACGGTCGGCCAGCGCCCCGGTGATCGGCTGCGCGAGGCCCCAGATCAGGTTCTGCAGGGCGATGGCGAAGGCGAACACCTCACGGCCCCAGCCGAACTCCGCACTCATCGGCGGCAGGAACAGGCCGAAGCCGTGGCGGGTACCCAGCGACAGCGCCAGGATTAGCGAGGCGCCAAGCAGCAGCCAGGTGGACGAACGCCATGCAGTTGTCATCGTGATCTCCAGCAGACGGCCGCACGCAGCCGCTCAGGCAGTAAAAGGGCCATCAGGCCAGTTGGTCGAGCAGAGCCATCAGTTCGGCGCGGCGATCCTCGCCGAGCCGCGCGTTCAGCTCACGCTGCACCTGTTCCCACAGCGGCAGCGCCTGTTCGATACGTTGCAGGCCGGCCTCTGTGAGCCGTACCTCGCGAGCACGCAAATCGCGCCCTTCTCCCAGTTGCAGCAGCTCCTGCTCCTGTAGCACCCGCAGATTGCGTCCCAGGGTGCTGCGATCCAGCCCCATGGCGTCGGCCAGCGCGGAAATGCTCGGCTGCCCGAGCCGCTGCACGTGGCGCAACAGAGAAAACTGCGCGGCACCGAGCCCGACGGCAGCCAGGGCGTCATCGTAGCGACGGGTCACGCCGCGGCTGGCGCGGCGCAGTTGGGTACAGAGGCAGGAAGTCGGCAACATGGATACAGGTATATACCCGTATCAGTCATCGGTACTCATACAGTTGCCGGCCGTGTCTGCGTAACAGTTGCGTTCAGAGGCTCAGCGCCAGGGCCAGCAGTGCCGCGCACTCGGCCAGCTCGAGCAGCGCGCCGGCAGTATCGCCCGTGGTGCCGCCCAGGCGCTGCAACAGGGCGCGGCGCAGCCAGACGAACAGTGCCAGGGCCGTGGCCATGGCAATCAATGCCCCCCAGCCCAGCAGCAGCATGGCCGCCACATGCCCACCCAGCACCCAGGGCAACTGCCTGCGCGGCAGATGATCGACCAGCGCCTGGCCCAGACCGCCGGCGCGCACGTAGGGCGTGGTCGCCAGCAGCAGTGGCAGCAGGCTGCGCCCCAGCCAGGGCAGCAGCAGCAGATAGATGCCCTGCCCGGCCTGCAACAGGCTCAGCAATGCGGCGAACTTGAGCAGCAACAGCAGCACCAGTACCACCACGGCGATGGGGCCGCTGCGTGGATCCTTCATGATTGCCAGGGTGCGCTCGGGGTCACCAAAGCCGCCAACCCAGGCATCGGCCGTATCGGCCAGGCCGTCCAGATGCAGGCCGCCGCTCAAGCCCACCCACAACGCCAGAATGATCGCCGCCTGCAGCACGTCCGGCGTCTGCCCCAACAGCAGATGGGCGAGCCACAGCAGCAGGCCGAGCAACAGCCCCACCGCTGGATACCAGAGCAGCGAGCGGCCGATCTGCTCGGGCGTCGGCATGCCCGGCAGGCTGACCGGCAGGCGGGTGAGAAACTGCAGAGCGATCCGTGGCGCGATCATGCCAGCTCCGTCAGCTGCCCGTCGGCAGCCAGGCGCAGGCGAAAGCGCTGGGCATAGCCGACGTTGACCTGCAGCAGATCCTGGCGCGGCAGACCGCGAGCGCGCGCCAGCAGCAGGCGCATCACGCCGCCGTGGGTGATCAGCAGCAGGCGCTGGCCGGCATGGGCCAGCGCCAGGCCTTGCAGCGCAGCCAACACGCGGGTCTCGAACTGCAGCAGCGGCTCGCCGTTGGGTGGCGTGAAGGTGTAGGGGTCGGCCCAGAATTGGCCCAGCGCCTCGGCATGAGTTTCCATCAACTGCGCGGCGCTACGCCCTTCCCAATCGCCGAAATGCAGCTCCTGCAGCCCCGGCTCGTAGTGCAGTGGCAACGCCTGGGCCGCCGCCACCTCCTCGGCGAACCGCGCGCAGCGCTGCAGCGGCGAGCTGATCAGACGATCCCAGGGCCCCGCTCCCTGCACGGCGGCGCGCAGCTGCGCCCAGCCCTGCTCGGTCAGCGCATCGTCCAGGCTGCCGCGCAAGCCACCGCCCTGCTCGGTTTCGCCATGACGCAGCAGCTCCAGCTCGAGCATCACTTCGGCCTCTGCGCCACGGCCGCCTCGGCGAAGGTCGCCATCTGCCCGTGCAGGCTGCAGGCCAGGCGCAATAGCGGTACCGCCAGCGCCGCGCCGCTGCCCTCGCCCAGGCGCAGCCCCAGCTCCAGCAAGGGTTCGGCGCCCAATGCCTGCAGCACGCGCACATGACCGGGTTCGGCGCCATGGTGGGCGAACAGCAGCCAGTCGCGGCAGCCCGGATTCAGGCGCACCGCCAGCAGGGCCGCGACGCTGCAGATAAAGCCATCGACCAGTACCGCGATGCCCTGCTGCGCAGCCGCCAGGTAAGCGCCGGTGAGCGCAGCGATCTCGAAGCCGCCCAGATGGACCAGCGCCTGTAACGGGCCGTCGATCTGCGCATGGTGCAGGGCCAGCGCCGCATCGATCACCCGCGCCTTGTGCGCCACACCTGCACCATCCAGGCCCGTGCCAGGACCGGCCAGCTCGCTTGCCAGGCAACCCAGCAACCAGCAGGCCAGCGCCGCCGCTGCCGTGGTGTTGCCGATGCCCATCTCGCCACCGACGAATAGGTCGCACCCCACCGCCCGTGCGCGCAGCAGGCTGTCGCGGCCGGCCTCCAGGCAGATCAGCAGCTGCGACAGGGTCATGGCCGGCTCACGGGCGAGATTCTGCGTACCGGCGCCAACGTACAGGTGGCGCACGCCGGGCAACGGCGGCAGCGGCTCGGCGGTACCCAGGTCGATCACTTCCAGCGCCGCATCGAGTTCGCGCGCCAGTACGCTGATCGCCGCGCCACCGCTGACGAAGTTGGCCAGCATCTGCCCGGTCACCGCCTGCGGGTAGGCGGACACGCCCTCGGCGACCACGCCATGGTCGCCGGCGAAGATGGCGATCCACAGTTTGTCCAGGCTGGGCCTTTCGCGCCCCTGCAGCGCAGCCAGATGAATGGCCAGTTTTTCCAGACGCCCCAGCGAGCCGGCGGGCTTGGTCAGCTGCTGCTGACGGCTTTCGGCCTTGGTTCGAGCCACATGATCGAGCGGCTGGCACGGCCCCTGCCACCATTGCAGTTTCATAGGGCATCTCCCTTGAGGGTCATCGGCAGACCGGCAACGGTGAACAGCACGCGCTGGCTGCGTTCGGCCAGCGCCTGATGCAGCCAGCCGGCCTCGTCGACATAACGCCGGGTGAGTTCGCCCAGTGGCACCACGCCCAGGCCGGTCTCGTTGCTGACCAGCAGAATGCGCCCGGGCAATTGCGCCACACAAGCGAGCAGCGCCTCGCGCTCGGCAGCCAGACGCTGCGCGTCCTCCAGCATCAGCAGGTTGGTCAGCCACAGGGTCAGGCAGTCCACCAGCAGGCAGCGCCCGGGAGCGGCCTCTTCCTGCAGCACACGGGCCAGCGCCAGCGGCTCCTCCACCAGCGCCCAATGCGCCGGACGCCGGGCGCGGTGCTGGGCAACCCGCTCGTTCATCTCGCCGTCGAGCGGCTGGCTGGTGGCGATGTAAAGCACCTCCAGCCCGGACTCGTCGGCCAGCCTCTCGGCCAGGCGGCTCTTGCCGGAACGGGCACCGCCGAGGATCAGTTCAAGCATCGTCACTCCGTAGGGTGCGCCGTGCGCACCATTCAATCGCTCTGGCGGTGAGCCAGCCCCACGACACCCTAGCGGATGCCACAAAGCATCCTGAGCTGCTCGCTATCCAGGTGCAGTTCCACCTGGTCGGCCAGGCGCTCGATATCGCGCTCGCGCAGCGCCTGATAGTCCACCTGTTCCACCTCATCCAAGCCCGCCCAGCGCAGTAGTGCAGCGAACGCCGAGGGCTGCTCGAACAGGCCATGCAGGTAGGTGCCGAGCACTTGACCGTCGGCGCTCAGTCCGCCGTCGCTGCGGCCGTCGTCAAGCTGCACGGCGCCATTGAGGCCTGGCCCGCGACTGACGCCAGCGTGAATCTCGTAACCGCTGACCTGCGCCTGCTCCAGGCACAGTTGGCCACGCACGTTGCGCAGCTGTTTCTCCGGCTCCAGCACCGTCTCGAAATCCAGCAGGCTGAGGCCCTCGCTGCTGCCGGCAGCGCCTTCCAGGCCATGCGGGTCATGAATCTGCCGACCGAGCATCTGCAGGCCGCCGCAGATGCCCAGCAGTTTGCCGCCATAGCGCAGGTGGCGGGCGATGGCCGTGTCCCAGCCCTGCTCGCGCAGCCGGGCAAGGTCGGCGCGCACGCTCTTGGAGCCGGGCAGGATGATCAGGTCGGCCGGCGGGATGGCCCGGCCCGGCCCGACGAAGGTCAGCTGTACCTGCGGATGCAGGCGCAGCGGGTCGAAATCGGTATGGTTGCTGATACGCGGCAGCACCGGCACCACCACGCGCAGCGCCTGCGCGCTCTTGGCCTGCTGACGGGTATCGACGGCGTCCTCGGCTTCCAGGTGAAAGTCCGTCAGGTACGGCAGCACGCCGAGCACCGGCTTGCCGGTGCGCTGCTCCAGCCAGTCCAGCCCCGGCTTGAGCAGGGCGATATCGCCGCGAAAACGGTTGATCACAAAGCCCCTGATCCGCGCCTGTTCGCTGGGGCTGAGCAACTCCAGGGTGCCGACCAGATGGGCGAACACGCCGCCCTTGTCGATGTCGGCGATCAGGATCACCGGACAGTCCACCGCCTCGGCGAAGCCCATGTTGGCGATGTCGCCGGCGCGCAGGTTGATCTCGGCCGGCGAACCGGCGCCCTCGACCAGCACCAGCTGGTGGCGCTCGACCAGGCGGGCGTGGGATTCCAGCACTGCCGCCATCGCCACCGGCTTGTAGCCGTGGTAGGTCAGCGCCTGCATGTTGCCGATGGCGCGGCCGTGGATGATCACCTGGGCGCCCATGTCGCTGTTGGGCTTGAGCAGCACCGGGTTCATGTCGGTGTGCGGCGCCAGGCCGGCGGCCTGCGCCTGTACCGCCTGGGCCCGACCGATCTCGCCACCCTCGGCGGTCACTGCCGAGTTGAGCGCCATGTTCTGCGGTTTGAATGGCACCACGGACACGCCCTGGCGCCGCGCCCAGCGGCACAGCGCCGTCACCAGGGTGCTCTTGCCAGCATCGGAAGTGGTGCCCTGCACCATCAGGGTTGGCATCAGGAGGTTTCCTCGAGGCTGGCGAGGATCGGCGCGCAGTCCAGCAAGCCCTGCTCCAGGCGCAACCAGCCGGCCTCGTCTGCCGGCAGGCCGAAGCGCAGGCTGTCCAGCTCGGCGAACAGCCTGATCAGAATGCCGCGTCGCGCCAGCAGCTCCATGCAGGGCACCGCACGGCGCGTGCAGCAGAACTGGAACAGCGCCGAACCGCCGGTAGGCGGCAGG
>NZ_JAODYT010000045.1:0-39056 GCF_029834875.1 Pseudomonas sp. GD04158
CACGGGCCAGGCGCACGGCGTAGTCGAGCACCTGGTCGTCCAGCGCCAGGTCGCTGGCGATCTTCTGCAGGGCGAGCACGTCCTTGGCCTGCAGCAGGGTGCGCAGCGGGCTGACTTCGAGCATGTCGGCCTTGGCCGAGCGGGTCACCTGGCGCACCATGCTCAGCTCTTCGTCCTGCGCCGGATAGTCCATGCGCAGCTTGAGCATGAAGCGGTCAAGCTCGGCTTCCGGCAGCGGGTAGGTGCCTTCCTGTTCGATGGGGTTCATGGTGGCCAGCACCATGAAGGGCAGCGGCACGGCCAGAGCGCGACCTTCCAGGGTCACCTGGCGCTCCTGCATCACTTCCAGCAGGGCGGCCTGGGTCTTGGCCGGGGCACGGTTGATTTCGTCGGCCAGCAGCAGGTTGGTGAACACCGGCCCCTTGCGCAGCTTGAACTGCTCGCTCTGCATGTCGTACACGGCGTGGCCGGTGACGTCGCTGGGCATCAGGTCCGGGGTGAACTGGATGCGTGCGAACTCGCCGCCGAAGCAGCGGGCCAGGGCACGTACCAGCAGGGTCTTGCCGAGGCCCGGCACGCCCTCGACCAGCACATGGCCGCCGGCGATCAGGGCGGTCAGCACGTCATCGATGACCGCGCTCTGACCGACCACCGCCTTGCGCAGCTCGGCCCGCAGGGCCTGGGCCAGGGCGCTGGCGCGCTGACGTTGTTGCGCCTGCGGGTTGCTTGGGGGCACCGCCGCCGGGGCGTCGCTGACCGGGGTGTTTTCGCTATCGGGCGTCTGTTCGCTCATCATAGGGCGTTCCTGAGGGTTTGCAGGTGGGCGACCTGGCGGGTGAAGTCGCTGGCGGATAGGCGCTGCGGCGGCAGTGGGCGCATGGCCTGGCTGATGTCCTTGGCGGGAAGACGGGTGAGGCGGCCGAGCACCTGCCACTGTTCGGCCACCGCGAGCTTCTCGAAGCCGGGATAGCGGCGCCGCGCGCGGCGGGCGATGTCCTGTTGCAAGCCCTTGAGCAGGCTGTGCTGACCGCTGCGGCGCAGCAGGAAGTCGGCGCTGCCGCGCAGGTGTTCTTCCAGTTGCCGGCGCGCGCGGCTGGCCGGTGCCTGCAACGGGCCGTGGCGCATGCCGACGTGCCAGAGCAGGGCGACGAGCAACAGGGCCAGCAGCACCAGCGCCAGTGGGAAATGGCGCAGCAGCAGGCTAGCCAGGGCGTCGCGTTCGGCGTGGTAGAGCAGGGTGACGGCACTGTCCTGGCCGAGATACCAGAGCAGCCAGGCGTGGTCGTATTCATCGATGTTGCGGTTCTGCCAGATCCACGGGTCGCTGAGCACGGTGATCAGACCGTCGCCATGGTACAGCTGCAGCAGGTGGGTGGCGGCGTCGCTGTTGGCCCAGGCATGGGCGCGGTTCTGCGAGTCGAACAGGTGGAAGTCGGTATCGAAGGCGATATAGGCGGGCGCGTCTTCGTTTTCCAGGTAGAGCTTGGTCAGCTGGGGATAGGCCTCGCCTTCTTCATGCCCTTCCTCCGTTTCGCCGCCATCCTCCTCATCCAGCTCGTCGCTCATGTACTGCTGGATGCCGAGCAGATCGAGCAGCAGGTCGCCGCTCTTGCCCTCTTCCTCGTCCCACAGGCGCTCGGCGATGAACAGCAGATGGCCGCCATTGGCCGTCCATTGCAGGACGCGCTCCACCTGGCGCGGCGTCATGTTGCTGCGATCGGCCAGCAGCATGAGGGTCTGGCCCTGGCTGGGCAGGCCGTCCAGCACCTCGAGGCCCTCGGCGCGCTGGGCCTTGAGGCCCTGCTTGCGCAAAAAATGTTCGGCGGCCAGATAGGGGCTGCTGGCGACCTCGGGGGCGGGGCCGTGCTCGACCACATCTTCGTAGGGCTCCAGCTTGCCCAGCAGGTAGCTGGCGAGCAGGCCCAGCATCAGCAGCAGGACCAGACTGAGGATGAATCCGGCGCGCCGACTCATGCTGCGCGCTCCTGGCCGAACAGTTCGCGCCAGCCCTGGCACAGGCCCTGGCGCAGGGCCTCGGCGGGCAGACGGTGGCCGTAAGCCAGGGCCTGCCAGTGGCCGGTGAGCTGACGGCTGTAAGCTTCCAGCTCCTGCTGCTGCAGGGCTTCGACCAGATGCAGCACCTCGCCTTCGGTGTGCGACTGCTTCAGCGGCAGGCGATGCTCATGCAGCAGGCGGCTGAGCAGGGCACGATAGAGCAGGCCGAGCGCAGCCCGCGGTTGTTCGGGCCACAGGCGTTCGGCTTCGCTGGCGACATCCTCGGGCAGGCTTTCCGGCGCCAGTTCGAGGCCGAACAGCTGCTCCGGCGCGGCCAGCTTGCGCCGGCTCGGCAGGCCCAGGCGCTCGCCGAAGGTCTGCAACCATTCCCGATAGCGCCACAGGACGAAGGCCAGCAGGGCGGCGAGTGCGGCCCACAGCAGGACCTCGAAGACCTGCGCGACGATATCCAGGCTTTTCCACCATTCGCCGAGCTTGAGCAGGTTCTTGATCATCTCGAGGAAGGCTTCGACATCTTCCGGTTTGGGTTCCTCGGCAGGCTTCTCTTCGCCCAGGCGCCAGCGGGTGACGGTTTCGCGGTGCTGGAACGGCGGCTCGTCGAGCAGCGCCTCGATGCTGGCGCGTGCGGCCTGGCTGGTCAGCGGTTGCTTGAGCAGGCGCGGCGCATCCGGGCCCTGTGGGTCCGCCTGCTCGCTGGTCGCAGGCTGCGGCTCGGCCCAGGCGGTGTTCGGTAGTTGCGTCAGCAGCAGGGCGGCGCCGAGCAGCACGGCGTAGGCGCTGCCGGTCAGGCGCTGGCGCAGGCGGCGGAAGATCAGCTCGATGTCCCAGGCTTCCAGCGCGGTGCGGCGATTGAGGTAGAGGGTGAAGCCGCAGGCCACGTAGACCGGCTCCCAGACGATCAGCAGCAGCACGTAGAGCAGGTTGGACAGGTGCTCCAGCCATAGCCACTGGCCGCTGCTGGCGGCGATCAGGGTTTCCCAGCTCCAGTCCAGTTCCACCTGCTGCGGCAGCATCAGGTAGAACAGCGCGACCAGCCCCAGCCACAGGGCGATTTCCAGGTGCACACCGACCAGGGTCAGCCAGGTGGCGGCGCCGCTATCGCGCTGGCCCAGGACGATCAGGCGCTGGCTGCGCGCCTGGCCCGCCAGCCCTTCGAGTTGCAGCACCGGCAGATCGAAGCTGCGTGTCGGGCTCAGACGGCGCCAGGTCAGGCTGGCCAGCAGTTGCGGTTTGAGCAGGCGCGGCAGGGCGCGCAAGGCCTGCTTCAGCGAGGGGGTGTTGCCGAACAGCGCCTGCGACAGGATATACAGCGGCAGGCGTTCGTAAGCCGGCTTGAGCCACCAGAACAGGAAGATGGCCCAGCCCGGATACTGCCAGAGCAGGGCGCAGAGCAGGGCGAACAGCGGCACTGTGACCAGCGTCCAGCTGGCCATCAGCAGGCCGGCATGACGCCGGGCGAGCAGTACGCCGAGGTCGATGGCTTCCCAGGCGGTGCGCGGGCGGATGGCCACGCTGGCTTCAGTCAGGCGCATGCTGCCTCCGTCCGGCCAGCAGCAGATAGCTCAGCACCAGTGCCCACAGCCCGCTGCCGACTGCATATTTGACGGTCGGGCTGGCGAAGGTGGTAGACGACCAGAAGGCCTCGATGAAGGCGGCCAGCAGCAGGAACAGGATCACCCCGGCCACCAGCTGGATCGCCTTGCCGGCCGCCAGGCGCAGGGCCTCACCGCGCGGCAGGCGACCCGGTGCCAGCAAGGCCCAGCCGAGCTTGAAGCCGGCGGCGCCGGCCAGGGCGATGGCGGTTAGTTCGAAGGCGCCGTGGCCGATGACGAAGGACCAGAAGGGCTCGCCATAGCCGATGCGGGTCAGATGGCCGGCTACCGAGCCGATCATCAGGCCGTTGAACAGCAGGAAGAACAGGCTGCCGAGACCCAGCAGCAGGCCGCTGGCGAAGGTCTGAAAGGCGATGCCGATGTTGTTCATGATGTAGAAGCCGAACATCACCCAGTCTTCGCCGGAGCCGCGCTCGCTGAACCGACCGAGGCGGCGCGCGTCAGGGTCGTACATGCGCTCCATTTCGCTGACCTGGTCGGGGTCGATCAGGCTGTAGATCAGTTCGGGATACAGGTAGGTCAGCAGGCCCATCGCTGCCAGGCTGCCGAAGAACAGCAGGCTGGCCACGCAGACGCTGCGCCATTCGGCGCGTACCAGACGCGGAAAGCCGCCGAGCAGAAAGCGAATCAGCTGGGCACCGAGGTGGCTGCGGTGGCGGTAGAACTGCTGATGGCCGCGCATCGCCAGTTGCTGCAGTTGATCGATCAGGTGGCTGCTGTAGCCACGTGCCTGTGCCAGCGCCAGGTGCTGGCAGAGTTGCCGGTAATTGGCGGCGAAGCGGGTGCAGGCCTGCTGCTGGTTCTTGTCCTTGCCCCGCTCGAGTGCTTCGAGTTGTGCGGAGAAGGCGTTCCAGTCGGCCTGATGACGGCTTTCGAACAGGCTCTGTTTCATGGCGCCGTTCCCAGCAGGCCACGGGCGATGCCGTTCAGGCGCACTTCCGCCTGTTCGGCGGGCACCTGCAGCGGCTCGGCCAGCAGGGCGGCCAGTTCGGCGCGGCGCGCCGCGGACAATTGCGCGCCGCGTTCGGCGAAACCGAGCAGGGCGCGTTGTTCGCCGAGGGTCAGCGCAAAGGGCGTCGGCAGCGGTTCGGCCTCCGGCAGTTGCGGGCGCGTCAGGGGAGCGTCGCGATAGACCACCAGGGTGCCGGCGGCGATATCGCCGAGGCGCTTGAAGGCGGGATGGTTCAGGCAGCTGAGAATGCCCAGGGTGTAACCGAACGGCAGGATGTCGACGAAGCGCAGCAGGTTGCGGGTCAGTGAAGCGGCCCAGCCGATTGGCGTGCCGTCATCATGTACCACGCGCAGGCCGAGCATCTGTTTGCCGGGCGAGCGCCCCTGGTTGAGTACCTCGAACAGCACCATGTACCACCAGGTGACCAGAAACAGCAGGATGGTGCCCAGGCCCATGCCGAACTGTCCGAGCAGGCCAAGCACGATGAACATCACCAGCAGAAGCAGGCCGCGGATGGCCAGGTCGATGGCGAATGCCAGGGCACGCGGCACCAGACCGGCCGGCCGCAGATGCAGATCGATGCCTTCCGGCGTTTCGACCTGATAGCGCGTATCCAAGGGGGGCTGGCTAAGCGAAAGCTTGGCGCTTGAGCGTGAGGGCATCGGCGGACTGCATCAGAGAAAGCCCGATGCTAGCGAGCAGCGGGACACGAACGCAACCGGGCCAGCGAACTGGCCCGGAACGTCGGCTTATTGAGCGGCGGGCAGTACGCCGAAGATGGTGCGATAGAGCACACCCATGGCGATGACCATCAGCGGAATGGTCCAGACCAGGCCGATACCCAGGGGAATGGCGCTGACCATGACGATCAGGCCGAGCAGCAGGAACAGGCCGAAGACCTTGAACCAGTGCTGGGTGATGGCCTTGCGCGAGGCTTCCAGCGCCTGCCAGGGGCTCAGGCCGCGCTCGACCACCAGGGGGATCGCCAGCAGGTAGGCCACGCCCAGGTAGATGCCGGGAATCAGCAGCAGGAACATGCCCAGGTAGATCAGCAGCATCATCACCACCGCGGTGATGACCAGCGGCACGGTGCGGCCAAAGTGGCTGAAGATCTCGTTGAAGCTGATCGGTTGGTCGGCGGCGCGGCGGATGCCCACCATGTTGATACCGGCCATGAAGGGATAGGCCAGCGCCGAAGCCAGCAGCGAAATCACAATCTCGCCGACGAACGTCAGGAACAGGTTTTCGCTGAGGGCACCGAAGATGCCGATGACGCCGCCAAGAATCAGGGTGGCCAGCATCAGCACGACGTAGAACACCAGAAAACCGCCGATGATGATGCCCTTGGTGCCTTTTACCCTGTTCCAGGACTCGCTGATCAGCTCGCCGATGCTGAAGTCGTAACCGCGTGCCAGCGCTTCTTCGATGCTCGGAACCTGGTCGCCAGTGGTCTGCTGCAGGTTGCTGGCGGGGGCTGCGTAGGGATTGGGGGTGATTGCGTCACTCATGGCGGCGTCCTTGTACATAGAGTGGAGGGGTGGCCATGCTAGTGCTACTGGCATTTGGCCTACAAGCGGCGCGTCGCGGGGCATGCAGCCGATGTGCACTGGTTCAAGCTTTGCCCGCAGCGAAGCGCTCGGACTTGAATGATAGACTGCCTGGCCACCGTGCACAGGGGAACCGCGTGACTTCCAGCATTTTCTGGTACGACTACGAGACCACCGGCATCAATCCGCGCTGCGACCGTCCGTTGCAGGTGGCCGGCATCCGCACCGACGAGGCGCTCAACGAGATCGGCGAGCCGCTGAACATCTACTGTCGGCCCAGCGACGATATTCTGCCGCACCCGGCTGCCTGCCTGGTGACCGGCATCGATCCGCAGCGGTTGCAGCAGTTGGGGCTGGACGAAGGCGAGTTCGTCACCCGGGTGCACGCCGAGCTGTCCGCACCGGGCACCTGCGGCGCCGGCTACAACAGCCTGCGCTTCGATGACGAGGTGACGCGCTACAGCCTCTACCGCAACTTCTTCGACCCCTATGCCCGTGAATGGCAGGGCGGCAACAGCCGCTGGGATCTGATCGACCTGGTGCGCACTGCCTACGCGCTGCGTCCCGAGGGCATCGAGTGGCCGCAGGAGGAGGGGCGTGTCAGCCTCAAGCTGGAGCGGCTGACCCAGGCCAACGGCATCGATCACGGTCAGGCGCACGATGCATTGTCCGATGTGCGCGCCACCATCGGTCTGGCGCGCCTGTTGCGCGAACGCCAGCCGCGGCTATACGACTTTCTTTACCAGTTGCGCAGCAAGCAGCGGGTGATGGACCAGATCCGTCTGCTGCAGCCGCTGCTGCATGTATCCGGGCGCTTCTCCGCGGCCCGTCACTATCTGGCGCCGGTGCTGCCGCTGGCCTGGCATCCGCGCAATCGCAATGCCCTGATCGTCTGCGATCTGCAGGCCGACCCCGCACCCCTGCTGGAACTGGACGCCGACACCTTGCGCGCCCGCCTGTACACCCGCCGCGAGGATCTGGCCGAACACGAGGCGCCGGTGCCGCTGAAGTTGCTGCATATCAACCGTTGCCCGGTAGTTGCGCCGCTGTCCGTGCTGCGTGATGCCGACAGGCAGCGTCTGCAGCTGGACTGGTCGGTATGCGAGCGCAACGTCGAGAGGCTCAAGGCGGCGCAGACGCTGTGGCAGGACAAGTTGCCGGCCATCTATCGCGAGGAGGCCTTCGCTGCCAGCGCCGACCCCGAACAGCAGCTCTATGACGGATTCATCGGCGACCGCGACCGGCGCCTGTGCGAGCAGGTGCGTAATGCCCAGCCGCAGGCTCTGGCCTCGCAGAGCTGGCCGTTCGACGATGCGCGCCTGCCGGAATTGCTGTTTCGCTACCGCGCACGCAACTTTCCCGAGAGTCTGTCGCCGACCGAGCAGCAGCGCTGGATGGAGTTTTGCCGTCTGCGTCTGAATGACGCGCAATACGGCGCGCCCAATACCCTGGCGCAGTTTCGGGCGGCGCTCGATGAACTCGCCGCTAGTTGTACGCCAAGCCAACTGCAACTTCTTCAGCAGTGGCAGGCGCATGCCCGGACACTACAGCAGCGCTATGGCCTGGAGTGGCCCGGCGAATAAAGTCAGAAAAGCTTCACACTGATGGAAAGATCGCTGCGGATGACGCGGCGGTCAGACCCGGGCAGCTCTCCGGCAACGCGCAGAAGAACAATCGCTGGCGAAAAAGTTTCCATGGCTGGGAACTTTTTCTACAGAACCCACGCTATTTACCGGCGGCCGGATGTGTATGGCTGTCCGCGTGATCAGGTAATTTTGCGATGGTCGCCGTGCGCCGATGAGTTGCCTGAAACTGCGCGGCATTGAGCATTCGAAAAGAGCGAGCCAATAAAAAACGCCAGCATGGCTGGCGTTTTTGGGTGTTGCGCAGGAATTAGCCCAGCAGGGTGGCCCAACCTTCGACCACGTCGGCGCCCCACTTGGCTTTCCACTCTTTCAGCGTCTTGTGGTTGCCGCCTTTGGTTTCGATCACTTCGCCGCTGTGCGGGTTCTTGTATTGCTTGACCTTGCGTGCGCGCTTGGTCGCAGCAGGCTTGGCGGCGCGAGCGCCCTTGCCGGTTTTGGCTTCAGGATCGAGCAGGGCAATGATGTCGCGCAGCGACTTCTGATATTCGCCCATCAGGGTGCGCAGCTTGCCTTCGAACTCCAGTTCTTTTTTCAGCTTGTCGTCTTGCGACAGGTTCTTCAGGCGCTCTTGCAGTTCCTTGATGGCTTCTTCTGTAGCGCGGTATTCGTTGATCAGCGACATGGGCAGTACCTTGGCGTGAATAAATTTCATAGGAGCAGTGGGGGCAATAATAGTCACGCGCAAATAACAAGTAAACACTCAAGCAAAAAATGCTGGCGCGCTAGTGCAACGCTTTGTGTCGGCAATTTGAAGTTAAGTTTGCCAAATATCATCCTGCGCAAAGTTCCCTATCGCTGTGCTCCCTGGCTTTTTCTGCGCTCTGCAGGCTCTTTCCAGACGCCTGCACTACTGCGGTTTCTCAGGCTTGTCGTTAGAATGGCGGACTTTTGCGCCGTCATTGGAGTTTTATATGCGCACCTTCAGATTGGTCATCGCCTGCCCGGACCGGGTCGGCATCGTTGCCAAAGTCAGTAATTTCCTGGCGACCTACAACGGCTGGATTACCGAAGCGAGCCATCATTCCGATACGCAAAGCGGTTGGTTCTTCATGCGCCATGAAATTCGTGCCGATTCGCTGCCATTCGACCTGGAAGGTTTCAAGCAGGCGTTCGCGCCGATCGCTCGCGAGTTCTCCATGGAGTGGCGCGTTACCGACTCGGCGCAGAAGAAGCGCGTGGTGCTGATGGCCAGCCGCGAATCGCACTGCCTGGCCGACCTGCTGCACCGCTGGCACAGCAACGAACTCGATTGCGACATCCCCTGCGTGATTTCCAACCACAATGACCTGCGCAGCATGGTCGAGTGGCACGGCATTCCTTACTTCCACGTGCCGGTCAATCCGCAGGACAAGGCACCGGCCTTCGCCGAGGTGGAACGCCTGGTCAAGGAACATGGCGCCGACGTAATCGTCCTGGCGCGGTACATGCAGATTCTGCCGCCGGCGCTGTGCAGCGAATACGCGCAGCGGGTGATCAACATCCATCACAGCTTCCTGCCGTCGTTCGTGGGGGCCAAGCCTTATCACCAGGCCTCGCTGCGCGGGGTCAAGCTGATCGGTGCCACCTCGCATTACGTCACCGAGGAGCTGGACGCCGGCCCGATCATCGAGCAGGACGTGGTGCGCATCACCCACCGTGACGATATCGAGGAAATGGTGCGCCTCGGCAAGGATGTGGAGAAGATGGTGCTGGCGCGTGGGCTACGCTATCACTTGGAAGATCGGGTTTTGGTCCACGACAACAAGACGGTCGTTTTCGACTGAGCTTGCCGCCCGGGCCGATCCGATGCACGTCAGAGGAGAATGCCCATGCTCAAATCCATCAAGGTGCGGGACTACATGACTCGCCATCTGGTGACTTTCAGATCGGATACCGATCTGTTCACCGCCATCAACCGACTGCTGGAGCACCGCATTTCCGGTGCGCCGGTGGTCGATTCCCAGGGCCATCTGATTGGTCTGCTGTCGGAGGGCGATTGTCTGCGAGGCATTCTCTCCGGGGCCTATTACGAGGCGACCGGCGGAACGGTCAGCACCTACATGACCACCGAGGTGGAGACGGTGACGCCGGAGGCCGACATCATCGAGTTGTCCGAGCGTTTTCTGCGGGGACGGCGGCGGCGTTTGCCGGTGATCGAGCACGGTCGTCTGGTGGGGCAGATCAGTCGCTGTGACGTGCTGCGCGCCGTCAAGGAATTCGCCCAGCACGAGCAGGGCACCCTGGAGGTAAGCTGATGGAGGTTCGCACGGCATGACCGATCCACTGGACAAGGCCACTTCCAAGGCGCCGCCGACCCTGGGCGAGGGCTGCGTGCGGCGATACGACCCCGATGCGCTGAGCGAACAGGACGGGACCGATTTCGCCGATGCGGCCGAACTGTGGCGGCAGTTGCAGGAACAGGCCGAAGACAAACCTGAGCATGAGCGATAACGAAGAAGGGCGCCGCGGCGCCCTTCTCGTTGTATGGAGGCTCAGATTCGGAAGCTGTCGACCAGCTGCTTGAGGCGCGCGGCCTGCTGTTCCAGATCGCCGCAGGCGCGCAGGGTGGCCTGCAGGTTTTCCACGCCCTCCTGGTTGAGGGTGTTGATCTCGATGATGTCCATGTTCAGCGACTCGATCACCGAGGTCTGCTCCTCGGTGGCGGTGGCCACCGACTGGTTCATCCCGTCGATCTCGCCGATACGGGCAGTCACCGTGCCCAGACGCTCGCCGGCCTGGTTGGCGATTTCCACGCTTTCCTCGCTGTAGCGCTGGCTTTCGGTCATGGTCGTGACCGATTCGCGCGAGCCGATCTGCAGTTCCTCGATCATCTTCTCGATTTCCTGCGCCGACTCCTGGGTACGGTGCGCCAGGTTGCGCACTTCGTCAGCCACCACGGCGAAACCACGCCCGGCCTCGCCGGCACGGGCCGCCTCGATGGCGGCGTTGAGCGCGAGCAGGTTGGTCTGCTGGGAGATGCTCTTGATCACTTCGAGGATCTGGCCGATGTCCACGGTCTTGCTGTTGAGCATCTCGATCTTGGCGCAGGCGTCGCTGATCTTGTGCGACAGCTCGCTCATGGAGTGAATCGCCTGCTGCACCACCTTGCCGCCGTCTTCGGCCTGGTGGCGGGCATCGGAGGCCTGGTTCGAGGCGTCGGCGGCGTTGCGCGCGATCTCCTGGGCGGCGGCACCGAGCTGGTTGATCGCCGCGGCGACGCTGTTGGTGCGGCTGGCCTGCTCGTCGGAGTTGGCCATCGAGGAGTTGGAGGCGCCCAGCACCAGCTTGGCCACTTCGTTGACTTGGACCGTGGCCGACGACACCTCGCGGATCGAGCTGTGGATACGTTCGACGAACTGGTTGAACGAGCGCGCCAGGGCGCCGAATTCGTCGTTGGACTGAATCGCCAGGCGCTTGGTCAGGTCGCCCTCGCCCTTGGCGATATCCTCCATGGCCTTGCCCATGGTGGTAAGCGGCTGCATCAGCACGCGGATCAGCAGGCCGAGCAGGGCGATGATCAGCACCACGGCGATCACCGTGGCGATGATGGCCGAGGCGCGGAACTCGGTGAGCATGGCATAGGCCTTGTCCTTGTCGATCGACAGGCCGATATGCCAGTTGACCGAGGGCAGGCCCTTGACCGGGGTGAAGGTGAGGATGCGGGTGTCGCCGTCGAGCTGCGCTTCGCTGAATTCGCTGCTGATGCGCGGGGTGTTCTGCGGATAGATGTCCTTGAGGTTCTTCATCACCAGGTTCTTGTCCGGGTGCACCAGAACCTTGCCGTCGGCGCTGACCAGGAAGGCGTAGCCGATGCCGTCGAAATCCAGCGCGTTGATGATGTTCACCAGCGTCTGCAGGCTGAGGTCGCCGCCCACCACGCCGGCCGGTCTGGCCGGCGTGGCGATGGTGATGATCAGCTCGCCGGTGGCCGCATCCACGTACGGCTCGGTGAGCGTGGTGCCGCCCGCCGCCATGGCGTCCTTGTACCAGGGGCGGACGCGCGGGTCGTAATCGGCGGGCATTTCCTCGTCCGGGCGCATGGTGAAACCGCCGCTTTCGGTGCCCAGATAGGTGAAGGCGAAGGAGGAGGTCAGCGCTTTCTGCTCCAGCAGCTTGACCACGCGATCCGGGCTGCTGTCATTGACTATGGTCTGCGCCGCGCTTTCCACCAGCAGGATGCGCCCCGACAGCCAGTTCTGGATATTGCTGGCGGTCACGTTGCCCATCTCCTGCAGGTAGCTCTCCAGGTCCTCGCGGATGGCGTTGCGTTGCAGGTAATCGTTGTAGAGGGTGAACAGGGAGAAGGCGACTATCACCACCAGCGATGCTGCGAGCAGAATCTTGTGGCTGAACTGCAGGTTTTTAGTCATGTTGTCTTGCGTCCGGTGGGCTCAGGAACCAGTCTTGGTGCCCACGCGCCCGCCAGGGGCGAGACTCGTGGGATGGGTATGGAAGGCAATACGCCTTTGGTCTGACCTTTAAGTCGGCATATCAGCAGTAAAGCTTTAACCCAGGGGATGGCAAGATGGCCGAAAATTCACAGTTCCTGCTTGGTGCTGGCAGCGATGGCCAGCCCGTCGGCCAGCCGTTGCGGCTGGCCAATCGTCACGGCCTGATCGCGGGGGCCACCGGCACCGGCAAGACGGTGACCCTGCAACGCCTGATCGAAACCTTCAGTGATGCCGGCGTGGCGGTGTTCGCCGCCGACGTGAAGGGCGACCTGTGCGGTTTGGGAGCGGCCGGTGCGCCGCAGGGCAAGGTGGCCGAACGTATCGCCAGCATGCCCTGGCTGGGCCATGTGCCGCAGGCCTACCCGTTGACCCTGTGGGACGTGCATGGGCAAAGCGGCCATCCGCTGCGTACCACCTTGAGCGAGATGGGGCCGCTGTTGCTCGGCGCGCTGCTGGAGCTGACCGACAGCCAGCAGGCTGCGCTCTACGCCGCGTTCAAGGTGGCGGATCGAGAGGGCTTGCTACTGCTCGATCTGAAGGACCTCAAGGCGCTGCTCGGCTACCTGAAGGACAACCCGCAGGTGCTCGGCGAGGACAGTGCGCTGTTCACCAGCACCTCGGCTCAGGCATTGCTGCGCCGCCTGGCCGGCCTGGAACAGCAGGGCGCCGAGGCGCTGTTCGGTGAGCCGGCGCTGCAACTGGAAGACCTGCTGTATCCGGATCGCGACGGCCGTGGGCGGATTCATCTGCTCGACGCCAGCCGCCTGGTGCACGAGGCACCCAAGGTCTACGCGACCTTCCTGCTATGGCTGCTGGCCGAACTGTTCGAACAACTGCCCGAGCGCGGCGACGCTGACAAGCCGGTGCTGGCGCTGTTCTTCGACGAGGCGCACCTGCTGTTCCAGGGTACGCCCAAGGCGCTGCAGGAACGTCTGGAACAGGTGGTGCGGCTGATCCGTTCCAAGGGCGTCGGGGTGTATTTCGTCACCCAGTCGCCGAGCGACCTGCCGGACGACGTGCTGGCCCAGCTCGGCCTGCGCATCCAGCATGGCCTGCGTGCCTTCACCGCCAGGGAGCAGAAGGCGCTACGCGCGGTGGCCGACGGTTTTCGTCCCAACCCTGCGTTCGACAGCCTGAGCGTGCTGACCGAACTGGGCATCGGCGAGGCGCTGGTCGGCACCCTGGAGGAAAAGGGTACGCCGGCCATGGTGCAGCGCGTGGCCATTGCGCCGCCGCAGTCGCGCATCGGCCCGTTGAACGAGAGTGAGCGCGCTGCGTTGGTCCGTCAGTCGAGCTTGGCCGGGTGCTACGACAAGCCCATCGACCGCGAGTCGGCCTATGAGCTGCTTACTGCACGTGCCGCGCAGGCCAGTGCCGAGGCGCCGGCTCAGGCAGGTGGGCGGCAGAAGGCCGCGGCGCAGGAGCAGGGCCTGGGCCAGATGGCCGGTGACCTGCTTGGCGGTGCGATGAAATCGGCGTTGCGTCAGGCCGCCAACCAGCTCGGCCGGCAACTGGTGCGCGGGTTGATGGGGTCGTTGATGGGCGGCAAGAGGCGTTAGGCTTTGTACGAAAAGTGCCTGCGCTCGGTGATGCTTCGTTAAAAACGGGTTCGGAATGCTCATTTACAGCTCGTAAACTCCGCTTCCTCACCCGTTTTTGTCTCGCCTGACCTTCGCTCGACCACTTTTTGTACAAACCCTAGCAGGCGAGGGTGCCATGCCGGGTGGGGATGTGGCCGCCCACCCTGCAAGGCCGTTTGACTCGAGGTCGATGATTCGCGGCGCTAGTCGTTGGCCGCGTCCCGTTTGTCCTGACGCTCTTTTTCGATTTTCTCGAGTTCTTTCTCGAAGGCCTGATCGAGCAGGCTGGGTTTCTTGCGCCAGGGTTTGCGGTCAGGGTCCGGCTGTGCGGCGTAGGTGATCACCTCGCCGCCGTATACATCCTTGTAACGCTGCGCCTGGCGCTCGAGTTCGGCGCGCAGTTCGTCTTTCGTCACTGGGTTTACCTATATGGTCTGATGATCGCGGCGACGCGTGAAACGCTCCGTTTCACTGCTGCGGTCGCCAAATCGATCCGGGATATTGCTTTTCTTTCGAGGGGACGAAACTTGGTGAAGTTCCGTAATTTATTTATTTCCCCTTTATCTTCAGTTAGTTATGTTTCGGTAACTTGACTTTGAAAACAGTTGCCGGGGGCAACTTGCGCGTATTATCGCGAAAGCTTCTCGAATGTCCAGCAATCAGCTCGCCAGGGCCTGGTACTGCAGCTCGAACTGCAACCTGCAGCTTTGCCCGGGGCCCAGCAGGTGCAGGCCTGGGCGCTGGGGCAGGTGGTGAGCATTGACCGGATGAGTGACGGGCTCGAAACAGAAGAAGTTCTGCTCGGGTGGGCAATACAACAGAAACAGATCGGTACCTTTGGCCCGGCAGCTAATGTGATAGCCGGCGTCCTGTTCAATGATGCGTGCGCAGCCCGGCCAGGCAGTAAAGGCATTGTCGACCAGTTGTCCGGGCAATCTGCCGGGCTCGCTGAAGTTCCAACTATCGGGCAGCGCTATCCATTGACTGGAAAGTTTGTCATCGCCACATAGCCATACGCCCTCGGAACTCGCCTGTAATTGGGTAGTGCTGCTGCGAGGAAAGTAGGGATGCAGGCCGAGCCCATACCAATTGGCTCGCGGCCCTTTGTGGGTCGCCTGCAATTGCAGACTCAGGCGGCCAGTGTCGAGGGTGATTTCCAGTCGCGCCCGATAGGCAAAGGGCCTCAGGCTGTCGAGCTGCAGGATGGCGCTGTCGGATGTCGCACTCACTATCTGCCAGGGCTGTTGCCAGGCGCTGCCATGTATCGGCAGGGCTTCATGATCAGTGTTGGCCGCGAGCGGTTGCCAGCCGTCCGGGGTTGCGAAGCCGCCACCGCCGATACGGTTGGACCAGGGCACCAGCGGGTAGCAGGCCAGGCGCCGCGGATTGCCGCTGGCCAGCGCGTGCGCGTCGCTAGGGCGCAACAGCGGACGGCCATCGGCGCGGCGAGTCCAGTTGACCAGGCTGGCGCCCAGGGCAGGGGCCAGGGTCAGCTCGGTGAGCGAATCACGCAGGGTCAGAAGCTGGGTTTGCATTTGCCGCTCCAAGGGCGGGATTGGTCGGGAATTCATAGTGTCATCGTACAACTGCTGGGCTATGATTGCGGGAAAGTCTTCATGTGAGAACTCGCCCACCATGGAAATGCAAAACACCCAACCTCGTGCTCGTCGCAAGCACCGCAGCCTGGCTCAGGAGCTGGTGGCCGAGCTGTCGCAGCGCATTCGCGATGGGGTGATCAAGCGCGGTGAAAAGCTGCCGACCGAGTCGGCGATCATGGAAGAGCAGGGCGTCAGCCGCACCGTGGTGCGCGAGGCGCTGTCGCGGCTGCAGGCCGCCGGCCTGGTGGAAACCCGCCACGGCATCGGTACCTTCGTGCTCGACACCCCGAGTGCCAGCGGTTTTCGCATCGACCCGGCGACCATCGTCACCCTGCGCGATATCCTGGCGATTCTCGAACTGCGCATCAGCCTGGAAGTGGAGTCCGCGGGCATGGCGGCGCAGCGGCGCAGCGAGGCGCAGCTCAAAGCCATCCGCGAGGCGCTGGATGCCATCAACGAGAGCGCGGCGCACGCCAGCGACGCGGTCTCCTCGGACTTCCAGTTCCATCTGCGCATCGCCGAGGCCACCGGCAACCGTTACTTCACCGATATCCTCAGCCATCTGGGTACCAGCATCATCCCGCGTACCCGGGTCAATTCCGCCAGCCTTGCGCGTGACGATCAGACCCACTATATGGCGCGGCTGGAGCGCGAGCACGAGCAGATCTTCGAGGCCATCGCCCGCCAGGATGCCGAGGCGGCGCGTGCAGCCATGCGTCTGCACCTGACCAACAGCCGCGAGCGTCTGCGTCAGGCGCATGAGGCGGCCGAGGCCGAGGCGCTGCACGGCTGAGCCACGGCTGCGGCCGTCTGTAGGCTGCGCTGTGCGCACCAGCTTGAGTGCGTAGTTCTCGCTGCGCACAACCTGGGCGCCCCGCGCACCTAGCGGCGGTAGGCCAGGGCGATGATGCCGCCGACCACGATCACCCCGCCGACCACCTGCAGGGCGCCGAGCAACTGGCCGAGGATCAGCCAGCCGAACAGCATGCCGGCCACCGGCTCCATGTTCATCACCGGCGCGTTGCGCGCGATGTCCAGGCGCGGCATGAGGATGAACAGCAGCGAGAAGGCGGTGCCGTAGAGCAGCACCAGCACCGCCAGGGCGATCCAGCCGGCCAGGGCGTTGGGCAGGCCGAGGCCGCCGGGCAGG
Organism: Pseudomonas sp. GD04158; assembly: GCF_029834875.1. Classification (NCBI taxonomy): domain Bacteria; kingdom Pseudomonadati; phylum Pseudomonadota; class Gammaproteobacteria; order Pseudomonadales; family Pseudomonadaceae; genus Pseudomonas; species Pseudomonas sp. GD04158. The sequence continues at coordinate 16,533 of NZ_JAODYT010000045.1, forward strand.
GCGCCGCTGGCGCCAGCCAGGGCCGAAGCGCTGAACACCACCGCCATGGTCAGCATGCTGCGCACCCGTCCGGGCATGGCCGACAGACGATGCTCGGTGATCCACAGGGCCACGGCGAAAACCGCCGCCGCGGTCAGGCTGAACAGCACGCCTTCGACCCAGCGTTCGTCGCTGACGCCCTGGCCGGACAGGCGCGCCGGTACGTCCAGCACCAGCACCAGGCCGAACAGGATCACGCCCATGATCAGCGCCGCGCGGCGGGTCGGCGCCGGACCGCCGAGCAGCCAGGTGAGCAACGCCAGCAGGATCGGCGAGAGGTTCACCACCAGCAGCGCCAGGCCTACCGGAATGCGCGCCACCGCCGAGTAGATGCAGAAGCTCTGCACCGCGATCAGCAGGCCCAGCATCAATTGCCAGCCCCAGGTCTGGCGGCTCAGGCGCAGCGAGTCGCGTTGCCACAGCACCAGCACGGTGAGCACCAGGAAAGTCACCCCGGACCGGCAGAGAATCGCCAGCAGCAGACCGGCCTCATGATCGAAGGCGATGCGTGCGGCGATATGGTTGCCGGCGAAGGAGCAGGCCAGGGTGGCGAGGATCAGCGCGGCGATATGCCGGGGGAACGCGGGGGCAGGCATGGCGGGGTGTTACGTCCTTATAAAGCGAGAGCTGCCAGGCGGCGGCTCGAGGTGCATCGGTGTGATGAAAAAGCCGTTACAACACCACGCTCGGCAGCCATAGCGAGATGGCCGGGATATAGGTGACCGCCATCAGCACCGCGAACAGCGCAGCGTAGAACGGCAACAGCGCCTTGACCGTGGTCTCGATGCTGACCTTGCCGATGGCGGCGCCGACGAACAGCACCGCGCCCACCGGCGGCGTGATCAGGCCGATACCCAGGTTGACCAGCATGATCATGCCGAAGTGTACCGGGTCGACGCCGAAGGAGGTGACCACCGGTAGCAGAATGGGCGTGAGGATCAGGATCAGCGGCGCCATGTCCATCAGCGTGCCCAGCACCAGCAGCATGAAGTTGACGCACATGAGGATCACGTAGCGGTTGTCCGACAGGGTCAGGAAGGCCGTGGTGATCTTCGACGGAATCTGCATCAGGGTCATGATGTAGCCGAAGCTGGCGGCGAAGGCGATGAGGATCATCACGATCGACAGGGTGCGCACCGTGCGGTGCAGCATCTTCGGCAGTTCACTCCACTTGTAGTCGCGGTAGATGAACATGGTCACGAAGAAGGCCCAGACCACGGCCACCGCGGCCGACTCGGTGGCGGTGAACACGCCGCTGAGGATGCCGCCGAGGATGATCACCATGGTCATCAGGCCCCACAGCGCCTCGACGCAGATCTTCAGCGCCTGGCGCAGCGGAATCACCTCGCCCTTGGGGTAGTTGCGCTTGCGCGCGAACAGCAGGCACAGCGTGGCCATGGTGGCGCTGAGCAGCAGGCCCGGGCCGATGCCGGCGACGAACAGTGCGGCGATGGACACCGTGCCGCCGGCGGCCAGCGAGTAGATCACCGAGTTGTGACTGGGCGGGGTGAGCAGCGCCTGCACCGAGCCGGAGACGGTGACGGCGGTGGAGAATTCGCGCGGATAGCCCTTCTTTTCCATCTCTGGAATCAGCACCGAACCCACCGAGGCGGTGTCGGCCAGCGACGAGCCGGAGATGGCGCCGAAGAAGGTCGAGGCGGTGATGTTGACCAGCGACAGGCCGCCGCGGACGAAGCCGACCAGCACCCCGGCGAAGGCCACCAGGCGCCGCGCCATGCCGCCTTCGGCCATGATCGCGCCGGCCAGGACGAAGAAGGGGATGGCCAGCAGGGAGAATTTGTTCACGCCGCCGGCGATCTGGATCATCACCGCGTGCAGGGGAATCTCGATCCACCAGGCGCCGATCAGGGTGGCCAGGCCAAGGGCATAGGCGACCGGGACGCGCAACAGGATCAGGGCAATGAAGCTGCCCAGCAGAATGGCGGCATCCATTACACGGACTCCTTGGAATCTTCGCAGTTCTCGTAATCGACGACGCGGCGCTTGTGCTGGTCGCCGTAGAGCAGTTGCTCGATGACGAACAGCAGGGTGATCAGGCCGCCCAGGGGAATCGGTGCATAGCTGACGCCGACACGCATCCAGGTCAGGGTGCTGAGGTACTGGTTCCAGGTGGCGGCGCACAGCTTGTAGCCCCAGATCAGCATGAACAGGGCGATGGCGCCCATGGCCAGGCGTACGAACAGGGTGAGAAAGGGTTGTGCCACGTCGGGCAGGCGATCGCTCAGTACCTGTACGGCCATGTGCGCGCCGGCGCGGTAGCTGGCAGCGGCGCCGACGAAGGTGAACAGCACCATCAGCAGGATGGCGATGGGCTCGGGCCAGCCCAGGCCCTGGCCCAGTGCGTAACGGCTGAACACGCCCCAGGGGATGATCAGGGCCATGATCACGATGGCCAGGCCGGCGGTCGCGATACAGGCGCGGTAGATGACGTCATTGACGCCCAGAACCAGGTTTTTCATGAGACTTCACCGGTGGCGCGGCGCTGGCGAGGTGCCGGCGCCGCGCGCTTGCGCGTGGATTACTGAACGGCTTCGATGCGCTGGATGAGTTCGGCGAACTGCGCGCCGTACTTCTCACGGACCGGGGCGGTGGCGTCGTAGAAGGGCTTGGTGTCGACTTCGATGAACTCGACGCCTTCAGCCTTGAGCTTCTCGTCGCTGGCCTTTTCCTTGGCGACCCACAGGTCGCGCTCTTCCAGCTGGGTCTCTTTGGCCAGCTTCTTGACCAGTTCCTGCTGCTCGGGGGTGAGCTTGTTCCAGGTGGTCTTGGACATCAGCAGCGGCTCGGGGAGGATCAGGTGGTGGGTCTGGGTGTAATACTTGGCCGCACGGAAGTGGTTGTGCTCGAGCAGGGTCGGCGAGTTGTTCTCGGCGCCGTCGATCACACCGCTTTGCAGGGCGCTGAAGATTTCACCGGTGTCCATGGCGATGCCGTTGGCGCCCATGGCGTTGAGCGTGTCGATGAACAGCGGGTTGCCGATCACGCGGATCTTCATGCCCTTGAGATCTTCCAGCTTGTGCACCGGCTTCTTGGTATAGAGGCTGCGGCTGCCGGCTTCCATCCATGCCAGGCCGACCATGTTGAAGTCGGAGTTGGTGATGGCGTCGAGAATTTCCTGACCGATCTCACCGTCGACCACCTTGCGCATGTGGTCGATGTCGCGGAACACGAACGGCATGTTGAAGACGTTGGTGGCAGGTACCACCGGGCCGACCGAACCGAGGCTGACGCGGGTCAGCTGAACGGCGCCGATCTGGGTCTGTTCGATCACTTCCTTCTCGGAGCCCAGCACGCCGCCTGCGAACATGCGCGACTTGATTTCACCATTGGTGGCGGCTTCCAGTTTCTTGCCGAGGTTTTCCATGGCCACTACGGTCGGGTAGCCGGCAGGGTGGATTTCGGCAATTTTCAGGGTCGTCTCGGCCTGAACGAAGGAAGACAGGCCGAGCGCTAGCGGAAGTGTGGCGAGAAGCAACTTGCGTTTGAGGTTCATGCGGAACTCCATCTTGTTGTTGTTGGTAAGCAGCGTTGCAGCCGGTGCCGCGAATGGCCCGGGGTGAAGCGGATCAGGGGTCGAAGGCAGGCTCCTGGATACCACTCACGCCGGCCTTGAGGGCGAACACGCCGCCGGCCAGTGGCTGGTCGGTAAGGTCGCCGCCGGGGCGGATCGAGGTGACGAACAGGGTGTCCAGGTTGGCGCCACCGAAGGCGCACATGGCGGGCTTCTTCACCGGTACGGCCAGTGAGCGATCCAGGCGACCATCCGGTGTGAAGCGGTGCACCAGGCCTGCGTCGTTGCCGCAGATCCAGTAGCAGCCATCGACATCCACGGCGGCGCCGTCCGGCCGGCCGGGGTGCTGTTTCATGTCGATGAACAGGCGGCGGTTGTGCGGCGTGCCGCTGTCGGTGTCGTAATCGAAGGCCCACACGGCCTGCACGCTCGGGTGCGAGTCGGAGAGGTACAGCGTGCGGCCATCGGGGCTGAAGGCCAGGCCGTTGGGCACGACAAGATCGGCGAGGCATTCCTCCAGCTGACCGTCGAAGCGATACAAGGCGCCGACGGGGGCACCGGCAGCCATGTCCAGCAGCATGCTGCCGGCCCAGAAACGCCCCTGGCGGTCGCAGCGTCCATCGTTGAAGCGCATCTGCGGCCGGGCGTGTTCGACCTGCGCCAGGCGTGAGGCCTGCAGGCTGCCATCGTCCTGCGGATGCAGATGGAAGAGGCCGCTCTGCATGCCGGCCAGCCAGCCGCCGGCCGGGTGGCGGGCGATGCAGGCGAGCATTTCCCCCGCCTGCCAGCTCCGGCTGCTGGCATCGCGCAGGCTCCAGCGATGCAGGCGTGCGGCGGGAATGTCGACCCAGTACAGGGCCTGTTCGGCGGCGTGCCACACCGGGCTTTCGCCGGTGGCGTTGCGGGCATCGAGGATCAGTTCGGCTTGCATGGCGGTTCGTCGCTCGCTGTTGTTCCGGGTTCTCGCGTCGGGCCTGCTGGGGCTTTCAATCGTCGCCGAAGGGCCCCGCGGCAACGAAGGCGCCGCCCTGATAGATGCGCGCCGGATCGTCGGCGGCCGGCATGGGTTGCGCCTCCACCTTGTCGCGGAACACGTCCGAGCTGTCCTTGGGCGTGAAGCCCAGGTGCGTGGCCTGGCTGTTGTCCCACCACACCTCGCGGTTATCCGACATGCCGTAGACCACGGTGTGGCCGACATTCGCGGTATAGAGGGCGCGTTCGATCAGCTGGGTGAGATCGTCATAGCTAAGCCAGGTGCTCAGCATTCGGCGGTTGGCCGGCTCGGGGAAGGAGGAGCCAATGCGGATGCTCACGGTCTCGATGCCGTAGCGGTCGAAATAGAAGCTGGCCATGTCCTCACCGTAGGACTTGGACAGCCCGTAGTAGCCGTCCGGCCGGCGCGGAGAATGGGCGTCGAGGCGCTCGTTCTGCTTGTAGAAACCGATCACATGGTTGGAGCTGGCGAACACCACGCGCTTCACGCCATGGCGGCGGGCCGCTTCGTAGATGTGGAACACGCCGCAGATGTTGGCGCCGAGAATTTCCTCGAATGGGCGCTCGACCGAGACGCCGCCGAAATGCACGATGGCATCGACGCCTTCGACCAGTTGCTGCACGCCGGCCTTGTCGGCCAGATCGCAGTGCACCACTTCTTCGTGTGGGCCTTCGGCCGGCGCCATCTCGCCGATATCGGACAGACGCAGGACATTGGCGTAGGGGCGCAGGCGCTGGCGCAGTACCTTGCCCAGGCCACCGGCGGCACCGGTGAGCAGCAGGCGATTGAAGGGGCGAAGCTCGCTGGGAGTGGTGGTCATGGCGGGGCCTGGGCTCTTGTCGCTTGTTGTTTTTTGGTGTCATACGTTGTCGTATGACTTGGGTCGATTATCTGCAGCAAGCAGGGCGATGTCAACGCCAGGCAGCCGTGGATTTCAAGCTGTACCCTGCGCCCGGTCATGGGAGGCTAGTGCCTGCCTGGCGTATTCAGCGTTCAGCTGAACGCAGGAGTCGGACCGCTCTATGACGCAGATCTAGGCCTGTCCCGCGGGGTTCGCCTGGTGCAGCGGCGGGCGGGCCGGGGTGAGATTTATGGGACGTGTCTCTGGGGCTTTTGACTAAAGTTGTATGACAACGTATCTCGACTGGTTGTCGGGGTAAATCAACCGTGGTGCGCCGCCACAGTGCCGGGTCGCGGGGCCGCCTCTCGGCGGCGCCTGAACGTCCGGTTCATCGAGCGGGCCAGCCATTCAGGCCAGGCGCAAGTGGTTGTCCCACAGACCGGCTGGCAACTCCAGCGCCTTGGCGACGATCCGCTGACCGCGGCAGTCGTAGAGTCGGCAGCGGCCCTGGCCCGAGGTGACGACGAAGCCGTCGGCGACCGCGCCCACTCCGGCGCAGTCCGGCAGGGGCACGTCCAGGCGCACCTGGGCACTGTCCAGGTCCCAGATGAAGAAGCGGTTGCCACGCGGTGCGGTCAGCGCCAGCAGGCGCAGCTCGTCGTGGATGGCCACGCTGGCGGTGTACTGGTTCATCGCCGCCCGCTGCGCTTCGCCCAGGGGGAAGGGCTGGTACGGCTGGCCGGGGCGTTTGATCGCCAGCAGCGGCACCTGGTCGAGCAGCTCGCCCATGTACTGCTGGCCGCTGACCACCGTGCCGTCACGGGCCACAGCGAGGTGGCGGATGCTGTTGCGCTGCTCGGCCAGCCGCTCCTGGCTGATCAGGCTGCCGTCGCGGCGCATCAGCACCAGGCTGGCTTCCATGGCGTCGAGATTCATCTCCACGCGGCTTTCCGCTTCGGTACGGATGCCGCCGTTGGCCACCACCAGGGTTTCGCCGTCGGGCATCCACAGCAGTTGATGCGGGCCGACACCATGGGTGGCATGTTCGCCGTCGCGTTGCAGTCGTTCACCTTCCAGGCGATAGACGCCGAGCACGCCGCGACCCGGTTCGGTGGTGTCGTTCTCGGTGGCGTACAGCCATTCGCCGCCCTGGTGGAACACCGCATGGCCGTTGAAGTGGCGCCCCGCTGGCGAGGCGAGCGTTTGCAGCAGGCGACCATCGCGGGTGTCGATCAGGTAGCTTTCGGTGCTCGGGCGACGGCCGACGAACAGCGCCAGCGGCAAGGCCGGGTGCGGCACCACATCGTGGCAGCGTTCGCTCACTGGGGTGGCGAAGGCGCGCTGGCCGTCCAGGCGATAACCGACCGCGTAGTGCTTGCCATCGGCATCGTCACGGGCTGACAGCAGCAGCGGTTGCCCCGAGGGGCCGAACAGCGTCCAGCCGCCGAATGCGCCCGCTGCCGCCAGGCTGGCCGCGGCGGCGCCAAGACCGAGGAAGGTTCTGCGCTGCATGCGTCAGTCCCCGTCGTGGGCGTTGAAGCCGATCTGTACGCCGAGCGCCTTGGCCAGTTCGCTCTCCTGCAGGCGATGCAGGCGATTGAGGCTGTCGTACAGCTCGTTGAGGCTGGTGCGGCCGGCTTCGTCGGCAAGCAGTTCGCCCAGCGGGCGATCCAGGGCGGCCAGGCGCTGACGGGTGTCCTGGTAGGCGGCGTCGATGCGCTGGCCCAGCTGCGCCTGATCCTTGTCCAGCAGGGACTGGATGCCGTCGCGGTTGCTGCCGTGCCAGAGCCTTTCGGCGCTGGCCAGGGCGGCAGCCTGGTTGCTCAGGCTGGCGGCGCTGCGCCAGGACTCGGCCTGGTAGGGTTGGGGAATGCCCTTGCTCTGTCGGCCCATGGGCGCGCCGAGTTTCTTCTTCAGGCCGTCAAGCGCACTGACCTGCACGCGCAGCAGCTCGGCGATGGCCTCGTTGGCCTCGGCATAACGCTCGTTGGGGAATTTTCTCAGCTGCTCGGCCATGCCCGGCTTGGCCTGCCATTGCTCGACGATATCGGCAGCCAGCGCCTGCTGGTGCGTGCCGATGGCCTGCAGCAGCGGGCAGTAGCGCGCCTTCTGCTCGGCATCGTTGAGGTCCAGGTTGGCATCGAACAGGACGTACTCATAAGCGGTCAGGCCCTGTACCACCACGCTGGCGCTGGCCAGGTCGGCCGGGGTCAGTTGCGGCTTGTTCTTCAGCAGCGCTTCGACCTGGCGCTGCACCAGGTTCTTCTTGTCCGGCCAGAACTGGATCTGCCAGGCGCGATTGCCTTCGGCGAGCGGCCCGACCAGCAGGGGCTGCAGTCCGGCCCAGGCATTCTGCGCGCCGAGGAAGGCCTGGCGCGCGGCCGGCAGATCGGCAGTGCCCGCGCAGAACGCGGCGGTGCTCCCGGCGAGCTGGCGATCGGCTTCCTGCCAGCTGCTGTAGGCCGGCAGCAGAACGCCGTCGACCAGCGCGGCGCTGACCTTGGCGCGAGGGTCCTGCTGGTTGCACCCGACCAGGGCCAGGCCGAGCAGTGAAGCGATCAGGGTTCTATGCAACATCGCAGGCTCCTTAGAGGGAGTTGAGGAAGGCGAGCAGGGCGGAGCGCTCTTCGCCATCGAAACGCAGCACCCGCTGCTTGGCCGCTTCGGCCTCGCCGCCATGCCAGAGAATGGCCTCCAGCAGGTTGCGGGCGCGGCCGTCGTGGAGGAACTGGGTATGGCCGTTCACCGCTTGCGTCAGGCCAATGCCCCACAGCGGCGCCGTGCGCCATTCGCGGCCGCTGGCGAGAAACTCCTCGCGGCCGTCGGCCAGCCCCTCGCCCATGTCGTGCAGCAGCAGGTCGGTATAGGGACGAATCAACTGGTTGGCCAGTTCCGGCTCGGCGGCATCGGCCGAGGTGGTGAAACTGGGGGTGTGGCATTTCTGGCAACCGGCCTGATGGAACAGGCTCTTGCCCTTGAGCACCGCGGGGGAATCGACATCGCGCCGCGCCGGTACGCCGAGATTGCGGCTGTAGAACAGTACGCTGGCCAGGATGTTGTCGCTCACCTCCGGTTCGCCGCCGTGCGGCGCGGCCAGACAGTCGGCCTGCGCCGCGGTGCAGTTGTCATGGGGGATCAGCGAACTGGTCAGGCCCATGTCGTTGGCGAAGGCATCGGCATTCTGCTGGTTGAGGTTGGGTTGTCCGGCCTTCCAGCCGAAGCGCCCGAGCACGCTGCGTTGCAGCTGTCGATCCCAGACGATATTGGGGCGCCCGGAAATGCCGTCGCCATCGGCATCATCCGGATCGGCAGCGGCGAGGATGTCCTGCTCGGCAATGGCTTCGAGCAAACCAAGGCCGATCATCGGCGGAGCGATGCGAGTGGAGAACAGGGTGTCCGGATGCAGGTCGCCGTAGCCCAGCTGGCTGATCTGCAGCTCGGGTTTGCGCAGCTCCACCAGGGTGCCGTCGGCGAAACGCATCGGCACGCTGCTGTAGGTGACGCGGACCTTGCCCTCGGGGGCTACGCCGGGGTTGGCCATGTCCTGCAGCTGGGTGCCGTAGGTGGGCTCGGCGACCACGCCCTGGCGTTGCAGCAACTCGGCATGCTCGGGGCCGGCCGGCAGCGACAGACGCACCAGCATGGAGGCGGCGCTGAGTGCGCCCGGCTCGGGCGGATGGCCGCGGCCGTCCTTGAGGTGGCAGTTCTGGCAGGCATTGGTGTTGAACAACGGGCCCAGGCCGTCGCGCGCGGTGGTGGTGGCCGGCGCCGTGACCCAGGGGTTGCGGAAAAAACTGTTGCCCACCGCGAAATCCAGACGGCGGCTCGGCGCGAGATTGGCCGAGGGCATGGAAAAGGCATTCTGGTCGAACTTGCGCACCGTGGCGGAGCCGGCCGACAGCGCTTCGCCCGGTTCCGCCGCGGTGAAGCGCGGGTGCTGCTCGCAAGCGATCAGGGTCAAGGCCAGAAACGGCAGCAGGCAGCGCTGAAGCGGCGACATCGTGGAACTATCCGAGCGGGCAGGAAACGGGGCGCCAAGATTAGCAGGCTAACGTAATTTAAATAAGATCAATTAGCGTTATCCGGGCGGGGCAAATGGTCGCGTGGCGCGCTATATGCGCAAGAACGTTCAAGACCTGCCTGGGGCTGCTTGGTTAAGCTGGTCGGCCCAAGGAGGTTCCATGTCCCGTCATCACGAATTCACCCAGGGCGCCCGCGATATGCTGCCGATGCTGCTGGGCGCCATTCCCTTCGGCATCATCTTCGGCAGCCTGGCCGGCGCTGCCGGGCTCAGCCCGGTGCAGACGATGGGGATGTCGGCGCTGGTGTTCGCCGGTTCGGCGCAGTTCATCGCCATCAGCCTGCTGGCCGGCGGTGCCGGTGTGGCCGTGGTGCTGCTGACCACCCTGGTGGTCAATCTGCGCCATGCCCTGTACAGCGCCAGCCTGCAGCCCCATGTGCGTCACCTGCCCAAGCGCTGGCGCGTGCCACTGGCGTTCTGGCTGACCGACGAGGCCTATGCGGTCGTGCTGCAGCGCTACGCGCGGGGCGATTCGGCGCCGTTGCGTCACTGGTACTTTCTCGGCGCGGCGCTGGCGATGTACTGCAACTGGCTGCTGTGCACCCTGGTCGGCGTGCTGTTCGGCCAGGCGGTGCCGAACATCGGCGAGTGGGGGCTGGACTTCGCCATGCTGGCTACCTTCATCGGCATCGTCGTGCCCATGCTGCGCAACCAGCCGCAGGTAGCCGCCGCCCTGGTCGCCGCGGCAGTGGCGCTGGCTTGCCATGCGCTGCCGTACAAGCTCGGGCTGATGGCCGCGGCCGCCAGCGGCATCGTCGTCGGCGTGTGGCTGGAGCGGCGCACGCCGGTCCTGCAGGAGGAGTTGCTCTGATGGATATCTGGTTGCTGATTCTCGGCATGCTGGCGATCACCTTCGCCACGCGCTACAGCCTGTTTGCCTTTCCCGATCTGCGTTTCCCGCCCCTGGTCAGGCAAGGGCTGCACTACGTGCCCACGGCGGTGCTGACGGCCATCGTGGTGCCGGGCATGTTGCTGCCGGACGGGCAGAGCTGGGCGCTGAACTGGAACAACGCCTACCTGCTGGCGGGCCTGGCTGCCATCGCCATTGCCGCTTTCACGCGCCATCTGCTGGCGACCATTGGCGGAGGGTTGCTGGTGTTCTTCCTGCTGCGCTGGGCGTTCGGCCAACTGCCGATCTGAGAGGCGTGGTTCTGCTGCGCCTGGTGCCCACGGCGCACCCTACGCAGGGTTGCCTGTAGGTTGCGCCGTGCGCACCGGCAGACTTGCAGCTACACCAGCGCGCTGACCGTCAGCTCGCGCTGGCTCAGGCGCAGAAACCGTTCGTTCGCCTTGAGCAGCAGGGCCTGGTCGTCCACGCTCAGTTCTTCGCTGGCATGATCCTCGGCCTGGCTGCGGTAGAGGCTTTCACCCGGGCGTCGGCGCAGGCAGTGGTAGCGCTGACTGCGTACCTCGACCCTGAGGCTGAGCATGTCGACGTAGGCGACCTTCATTTCGTCGCTTTGCCCGGTTTCCAAGGCGCTGCGTTGCAGCGGCGGGGTGTGGGTGAACGGGGAAGCCGAGAGCATGACATGCTGGCACTGCTGCAGGTCGCTGCGCGGCTGGCCGTTGAGCACCCAGTTGCCACGCAGGTCGCGCTGCAGGCAAAGGCTGCGCTGGCCATGGTTGTCGACCTTGAGCCAGAGGCGGCGGAAGCGCCAGCGCGCATCGCAGTCGATCAGGTAGTTGGCGACGATGCTGTTGCCCTTGATCACCTGCATCAGGTGGCTGGTAGCGTGGATGCCGTTGGCGTCCTGACTGAGGCGCAGGGTTTCCACGCCGGGGGTGTACCAGGGTTTCCATACCAGGGTCTGCTGCATCGGGCGACTCCATGCCGAGCGCGAAACAGGAGGGAAGGGCGGCTGCGCGCAGAACACGGTCCCTCGTGTTCCATCAGTTGTGATGGCGTGCAGCATAAAGTGATTGCAATGTGATGTCTGTCAGCTTTTGCCGACAGTTGCGCAGGTTTTTGCGCTATTCGCTCAAGCCTTGCGCTTGAGCGGTTCCTGCTCGAATTTCAGGCCTTCCAGACCATGGCTCATCAGCGCGCGGATATTGCCGTGGTCGCTGCCCTGCGGTGTGGCCAGCACGCTGCGGTAGTGTTCGCCGAAGGCGCGCAGCGCTTCGTCTGTGCTCAAGCCTTCCAACAGGGCCAGGCCCAGGGTCTTGCAGGAGCCTTCGTTCTGTCCGGCCGCGTTCTCCACGTCACCGTTACGGAAGGCGCTGGGCTGATAGTCGTAGTGCTCGGCGACGAAGGCCAGGGTTTCGCTGAAGGCGTAATCGTCCTGCTGCAGACGGCTGCGCAGTTCGTCGAGGGCGGTCATTCAGGCTTTCCTTTTTCGAATGCGGCCTTCTGCTCGGCCGTGGCTTCCTTCTGATACTTGGCCTTCCAGTCGGCATAGGGCATGCCGTACACGGTCTCGCGGGCCTGGTCGGCGCTGACCTCGACGCCGAGGTCGTCCGCGGCGGCCTTGTACCATTTGGACAGGCAGTTGCGGCAGAAACCGGCCAGGTTCATCAGGTCGATGTTCTGCACGTCGGGGCGTGTGCGCAGGTGCTGCACCAGGGCGCGAAAGGCTGCGGCTTCCAGTTCGAGGCGTTCTTGCTCGGTCATGCTGGGCTCTCCGGGGATGGATGGCGGCGATGATAAGAGCCCCGCCAGAGAGCGGCAAGCCGCCGCAGCATGGCCGTCAGCGATGACCGGCGAGGGTGATCGACACCGACTCGGCGAAACGCAGGGCGTGCGGCTTGTCCACTTCCACCTCGGCGTAACGCACGGCCTGGTGGGCCATGATCAGGTCGAGGATCTCCTGGGTCAGGCGTTCGAGCAGGGCGAAGCGGTTGCCCTCGACGTGGGCGATGATCGCCTTGGTGATGGTGCGATAGTTCAGGGCATGGTCAATGTCGTTGACCTGCACCGCGTCCACTGCCGGATAGAGAATGGTCAGGTTGATCAACACGTCCTGCTTGTTGTTGATCTCCTCTTCCTTGATGCCGATGTAGGTGCGCAGGCGCAGGTCCTTGACGCGGATGCGCGCCATTCCGGGTTCCAGTCGCGGCATTAGTTGTTCCGTCCGATCAATTGCAGGAATTCATGGCGAGTGTTGCAGGACTCGCGGAAGGCGCCAAGCATCACCGAGCTGCTCATCACCGAGTTCTGCTTCTCCACCCCGCGCATCATCATGCACATGTGCTTGGCCTCGATCACCACGGCCACGCCGGCGGCGTTGGTGACGCGGGCGATGGCGTCGGCGATCTGCTTGGTGAGGTTCTCCTGGATCTGCAGGCGCCGCGCGTACATGTCGACGATGCGCGCCACCTTCGACAGCCCGAGTACCTTGCCGGTCGGGATGTAGGCGACATGCGCCTTGCCGATGAAGGGCAGCAGATGATGCTCGCACAGCGAATACAGCTCGATGTCCTTGACGATCACCATCTCGTCGTTGTCGGACTCGAACAGGGCGCCGCCGACGATTTCCTCCAGCGACTGCTGATAACCATGACAGAGGTACTGCATGGCCTTGGCCGCCCGCTTGGGCGTATCGAGCAGGCCTTCACGCTCGGGGTTTTCACCGAGGCCGACAAGAATCTCGCGGTAATGCTGGGAAAGAGGATGGCTCATGGCAGTGTCCTGGGCAGTCGCCTCACTTGAGGTGGCGGCCGCCGTTGAGGGTAAGGGTCGTTCCGGTTACGTAGGGGTTGTCCAGCAGGTAGCGCAAACTCTGGTAAAAGGCTTGCGGGCCGGGTTCTATGCCCAGCGCCGACTTGGCCAAGGTCTTGCTCCTGTAGGCCTCGTCATCGCCCGCGTTGAACATCAGCAGCGCTGGAGCGATGGCGTTGACCTTGATGCGTGGCGCCAGGCGGGCGGCGAAGGAAAGCGTCAGGCTTTCCAGCCCGGCCTTGCTGGCGCAGTAGGCCGGACGATTGGCGCTGCCCTTGCGCACCACGTCGTCGCTGACGTGGACGATGTCGGCGCGCTGCGACTGCAGCAGCAGGTCGCTGCAGTGCAGGTTGATCAGGTAGGGCGCGAGCATGTGCACGGCGAACAGCTGGCGGAAGGCCTCGGCCTCTTCGCCCGGCGTTTCGGCCAGCCACTGCGAGGCGTTGTGCACGATCGCGCGCAGGCCGCTGCACTGCGCCTTGATCTGGTCGATGAAGGCGAGGATGCCAGCCTCGGCGCTGAAGTCCGCCTGCACGGCGATGGCGCCGCGCTCACGCAGGCGTGCGATGCTGTCGCGCTCCTGGAGATAGCTGACGATCACCGGTTGGCCCTCGTCGAGCAGGCGCTCGGCGCAGTACAGGCCGACCCTCTGGCCGGCGCCGGTGATCAGGATGGGAAAGCTGGCAGCGCTCATGGGCGACTCGTGCAAGAAAAATGAAGGCCTGGCTTGTACCGCCTCGGGATACCTGACCAGTGGCAGGCGGCACTCACCAGACCGTAGATAAAGCTATACCAGAGCTGCGGCTTGTACAACCATGTGAAGCGCATGGTTTTCCAGGAGAGGCGAGTGAAATTGGCTATTTTACTGACTTTAAAGGACTTTCCATGATCTCTCTGCTGGACGTATTTTTGTACTTTGGCTGTACGGTCCATATGTTTTGTACAGGTATGGGGTGGTGGTGAACAAAAAAGGCCAGCGCGAGGCTGGCCTTTGCGGAAGACGGCAGGGTCAGGATTTGCCGATGCTGGCCGGGCGTCTGCCCAGGCGGTGGGACGACGAGCCCTGCAGCCACGGCTCGAGCAGGCGAGTGGACAGGGGGATGAACAGGTAGGTCATCAGCGGCGTCAGTGCGAGCGTGGAGAGCAGTACGCGGGTGACCAGCGACAGGTCGGTGAGCCAGGGGCCGAACAGCAGGTTGAAGGCCAGCGAGACCGGGAAGAACGCCAGCCAGATCGCCACGCTCTGCTTCCAGCGCGGCGGTTGCTTGTGAACGCTGCCGAACCAGGCGTCGAGGCCGACGGCACGTCTTTCCTGCGGCTGGGCGAACAGCCCGGCGCCACGCTCAAGCCAGGCCTTGCGCGAGGCCGAATGCTCCCAGGCAGCCATGGTCTGCTCGTCGCTGAAGCGGAAGACGATCTGAAATTCGTCATCGCCCGCTGGCGGTGCCAGCACGCCGGAGCCGAGATAGCCGGGGAAGTCGGTGGCCAGGTGTTCACCTTCACGCAGCCAGGCGATGAAGTCGTGATAACGGCCACTGGCGACGCGGCGCGCCACCATGAGAGTAACGGGGGACATTGTGTATCTCCTCGAACATTGCCCGGGGCCGGGTGTGGCGACAGGCGTGATCGGGCACGGGGTGTTGTGCCCGACAAAAATGCAGCAAGGATTATTCCGGTTTTGCGCAAATTAGCCAGTGCCGCGCGATGACGGGCAGGCAACGCGTCGTTGCGCCGCCGGACTGCACCCGGACGGTGCAGGAGATGGGCGGATGAAGTGCACGGGGCCCCCTCGTTCGGCGCCATTCGGCCAGGACGGCGGGGCTGGTGCCCGATGCGCCATGTGTGCCTATCGCGACTGAGTTACACTCCCTTCCTGAATTTTCTTGCGCGATGCCTGAAGCCATGTCCGAACCCGCCGGTGTTACATCACTTGCGTCCAGCGCCCTGAAGCAGGAGGAGCTGTTCCCCATTCGCGAGGTCTCTCGTCTGACGGGCGTGAACCCGGTCACCCTGCGCGCCTGGGAACGGCGTTACGGGCTGATCCAGCCGACCCGCACCGACAGCGGGCATCGGCTCTATTCGCAGGCCGACATCGATGCCGTGCGCAGCATCCTGGCTTGGATAGAGCGCGGTGTTGCGGTGAGCAAGGTGGGCTCGATCCTGGCCAAGAGTGCCAGCAGTCGCAGTGCCGTCACCCCGGCCTACAACGAGGTCAGCAGCGATGACTGGAGCCAGTGGCAGGCGCAGATCCGCCGCGCGCTGGACAGTTTCGACGAGGCGCGTCTGGAGCGGCTGTATGGCCAGATATTCTCCTGCTACCCGCTGCCGGTGGTGTTTCAGGACATCCTGATGCCGATCTGGCAGGAGCTGCTGCTGCGCCAGGACGAGGTCGGCCAGCGCAGCGAATGGGTACTGCTCGACGGTTTCCTGCGCGGCCGCTGCTGGCAGCGCCTGCAGCTGGGGCGGGGCGAGTCGGGTGAGCGGGTGCTGCTGGCGGCCCAGCCCGGACACTGTCGCGAGCTGGAACTGCTGGTCGCGGCGCTGATGCTGAGCACTCAGGACATCGAAGTGAGCGTGATGGGGCCCGGGGTGCCGCTGAGCGATCTGCCGCTGGTGTGCGAACGCATGCAGCCGCAGGCGCTGGTGCTGTTCAGCAACCAGCCGCCGGCCGAGGACTTCCCGCGTCAGCTGTCGCGTCTGGCGCTCGCGCTGGAGTGTCCGTTGCTATTGGCGGGGGATAGCGCCGACCTGGCCGAGGAAAGCCTGGCCGGCTCGCCCATCGCATGCCTGGGCAATGAGGGGCGGCTCATGCAGCGGCGTCTACAGCAGTTCCTCGCCGGTCATCTCGATACCTGATAAGGCGAAGTAGCCGTTCAGCCGACCGCTTCGGGCTCGCGCTGGCGGTTGCTGTGCTCGTCGAAGAGGTACTGGCGCAGCGTCTGTTCGTCTTCGCTGTGCAGCGTCTGCAGGCTGTAGGCGTAGTGGCTCTGACTCACGCGTCTGACCAATCTTGCGCGTAGCTGTACGCGGCGCTGCTGCGGCAGGATCAGTTGCAGCAGCTGATCCTTGGCCGGGCTGCCGGATTTGCCGTACTGCACCAGCATGCCATTGTTGGACAGTTCCACGGCCTGCAAACCACTGGGGCGCTCGGCGCTGTCGAGCAGCGGCAGCGGGCTGGACAGGGCCAGGCGCCAAGGGCGTTCGTTTACGCCGTTCTCGAAGATCAGTGGGGCGCCCAGCTCCAGGCGTGAATGCCGCTGGTCGTCCTGAATCAGGCGCAGCGGGAAGCTCAGGTGCTCGTCGTCGCTGTGGGTGTCCAGGCTCAGCTGCTTTTCATCGCCCAGGCGACTGAGCAGCTCGCTCAGGCGTTCACCGATGGCCAGCTCCGAAGGAGCGCTGCGGTGATACTGGCGCGGCGGTTGGGAAAGCATTTGCTGGATGAAGTCCAGCTCGTCTTGGGTCAGCAGCGGGTCGCTTTGCATGATGGGTACTGCATGGAGTGCAAACCCTTCAGACCATCAGCCGCTGCGATAGTTTTGTACGTTCGTCAGTTTTTCAGGCGTGCCAGCTCGGCTTTCAGCTCCGCCACTTCGGCTTCCAGCTCGCGCACGCGTTGCTGGGCTTCCACCTGTTCGGTGACGTCCTTCTGGATGCCGATGTAGTAGGTCAGCTGGTCGCTCTCGTTGAGCACCGGGGTGATCGACAGCTCGTTCCAGAAGGCGCTGCCGTCCTTGCGGTAGTTGCGGATGATCTGGCGGCACGGCTTGTGCGCCTTGACCGCGTCGCGGATGGCCTGCAGGCCGATCTGCGCACGATCGTTGCCCTGCAGGAAACGGCAGTCCTGATAGAGGATATCGTCGCAGGGATAGCCGGTCAGGCGTTCGAATGCCGCGTTGGCGTAGATCAGGATGTTGTCTTCGCCCTCCTGCTCGGCCACCACGATTCCGTCGTTGGAGGCGTCGACTACCAGTTGCAGCAGCTTGGCATTGATCATGGATGCGATTCCGCGAGAGATGTGCGCTGCATTCTAAAACATCGGGTCGGGCTGTCCACTTGCGGCATAATGCGCGGCGTTTTTCCTGTTTCCGGAGTTGTCATGAAAGTCGCCATTCTCTCGGGTTCGGTCTACGGCACGGCCGAAGAAGTCGCGCGTCACGCCGAGCGCCAGCTCAAGGCCGCCGGGCTGGACGCCTGGCACAAGTCGAACATGAGCCTCGACGATCTGCTGGCCTTCGCCCCCGATGCCTTCCTCACCGTGACCTCCACCACCGGCATGGGCGAGCTGCCGGACAACCTGATGCCGCTGTACTGCGCCATTCGCGACCGTCTGCCGGCCTGGCACGGGCTGCCGGCAGCGGTGCTGGCGCTGGGCGACTCCAGTTACGACACCTTCTGTGGCGGCGGCGAGCTGATTCGCGAGCTGTATGCCGAACTGGGGCTGCGCGAGGTGGTGCCGATGCTGCGTCTGGATTCCAGCGAGACGGTCACCCCCGAGAGCGATGCCGAGCCCTGGCTGCAGACCTTCGCCGCGGCGCTGAGGGGCTGACATGCACCCTCGCGCCCGCCAGCTGATCGATAGCCTGGAACTCCAGGCGCATCCCGAGGGC
Source organism: Pseudomonas sp. GD04158 (assembly GCF_029834875.1). NCBI lineage: Bacteria > Pseudomonadati > Pseudomonadota > Gammaproteobacteria > Pseudomonadales > Pseudomonadaceae > Pseudomonas > Pseudomonas sp. GD04158. The sequence goes on from NZ_JAODYT010000045.1 coordinate 34,285, forward strand.
GGCTTCTACCGGCGCTTGTTCGTGTCCGCGCAGCGCGACGCGCGGGGCAGGGCGGCGTCCAGCGCCATCCTCTTCCTGCTGCCGGCCGGGGCGGTCAGCCGCTGGCATCGGGTCGACGCCGACGAACTCTGGCATTTTCATGAAGGCGATCCCCTGGAGCTGCTGGTGGCCGAATCGCCCGAGAGCCTGCGGCGCGAGCTGCTGGGCCCGGTCGCTGCCGGACAGCTGCCGCAACGCGCCGTACCGGCGCATGCCTGGCAGGCAGCGCGCTGCACGGGCAGCTACAGCCTGGTGGGCTGCACCGTGGCGCCGGAGTTTCAGTTCGAGGGCTTCCGTCTGTTCGCCGACGATGCGCAGGCGCAGGCCCTGTGGCCGCGCCTGCTGAGCGAGCACGCCGAACTGATCTGAAGCACTGGCTCGATCAGGATGGCGAATGCTCGGCTATCGCGCCACGTCCCCCGGCGCGTTGTCCCGCAAAGCCATCAAGATGGCTGCCAGGGCAACTAGCGCCGGGCATGTGCCCGGCTAGACTGCGCTCACCACCGACCAACAAGAAGATCGAGGTGACCGCCGTGAATGCTCCGCTGAAACTTCCTGCCGTGAAGAACCAGGTGTCCGAGGCCGAATGGCGCACGCGCGTCGACCTGGCGGCCTGCTACCGACTGATCGCCCTGTATGGCTGGGACGATCTGATCTTCACCCATATCTCCGCCAAGGTGCCGGGCACCGAGGACTTTCTCATCAACCCGTACGGGCTGATGTTCCATGAAATCACCGCCTCGAGCCTGGTCAAGGTCGACCTGGCCGGCAACAAGCTGATGGACAGCCCGTTCGACATCAACCCGGCCGGTTACACCATCCACAGCGCCGTGCATGAGGTCCGTCACGATGTCGGCTGCGTGCTGCACATCCACACCCCGGCCGGCATCGCGGTTTCGGCGCAGAAGCAGGGCCTGCTGCCGCTGTCGCAGCAGTCGCTGTTCATCCTCGCCAGCCTGGCCTACCACGGTTACGAAGGCGTGGCGCTGAACCATGACGAGAAGGCGCGACTGCAGGCCGACCTGGGCGAGAAGAACTTCATGATCCTGCCCAACCATGGGCTGCTGACCGCCTTCGGCAGCATCGCCGATGCCTTCCTCGGCATGTTCACCCTGCAGCGGGCCTGCGAGATCCAGGTCATGGCGCAAAGTGGCGGCGGCGAGCTGATCCACATCCCCCAGCAGATCCTCGATGGTGCGCGGGCGATGATCGCCGGGGTGATGAAATCGCCGCAGGGCATGGGTGGTGCGCTGCCCTGGCCGGCATTGCTGCGCAAGCTGGATCAGCAGATGCCGGGTTACGACCAGTGAGCGAGCTGCCGGGCATCGCCCTGGATGCGTGGCGCGGGCAAAGCCAGGCGCTGGACTTTGGTGGCCACGCCATCCGCTACTGGGTCGCCGGTGACGCCGAAGCCGAGCCGCTGCTGCTGATCCACGGTTTTCCCACCGCCAGCTGGGACTGGCACCGTTTGTGGGCGCCGCTGGCCGGGCGTTACCGGCTGATCGCCTGCGACATGCTCGGCTTCGGCTATTCCGCCAAGCCGCGCGGCCATGCCTACAGCCTGCTGGAGCAGGCCGACCTGCAGCAGGCGCTGCTGGCGCACATCGGCGAGCGGCGCCCGGTGCATGTGCTGGCTCACGACTATGGCGACAGCGTGGCGCAGGAACTGATCGCGCGGCATCAGGAGGGGAGGCTGCAACTGGCCAGTTGCGTGTTCCTCAATGGCGGTCTGTTCCCCGAGACGCACCACCCGGTACGGGTGCAGAAGCTGTTGCTCGGCCCGCTTGGGCCGCTGATCGGGCGGCTGTTCTCGCGGCGCAAGCTGGCGCAGAGTTTCGCCCGCATCTTCGGCCCGCAGAGCCAGGCCAGCGAGGAGGAGCTGGACGCGCTCTGGCAGCTGATCCAGTGCAACAACGGCCCGGCGGTGATGCACCGCTTGATCCGCTACATGCCCGAGCGCCGCCAGCAGCGCGAGCGCTGGGTGACGGCGATGCAGGCCACGGCCGTGCCCATGCGGGTGATCGACGGTGCCTTCGACCCCATTTCCGGTGCGCATATGGTGGCGCGTTACCGCGAGCTGATCGCCGGCGCCGATACCGTCCTGCTCGACGGGATCGGCCACTACCCGCAGCTCGAAGCACCCTCGCAGGTGCTCGAGCACTACCTGCAGTTTCGCACCCGTCAGGAGATGCCATGCAGCGCAGAACCCTCGTGAAAGGTGCCGCGCTAGGCGGCCTGGCGCTGCTCGGTGGCGGCTTCTGGGCCCTGCCCGGCGGGCCGCGGCCGGCAGCGGTAAGCCTGGAGGGCGCGCTGGCGGTGCTCGGCACCTTGCAGGGGATGACGCTGCGCAGCCTCGAGGGCTGGAGCCCGAGCGAAGTGTTCAATCACTGCGCGCAGAGCATCGAGTATTCCATGGAGGGTTATCCGGCGCTTAAACCGGCCTGGTTTCGCCACAGCCTCGGGCCGGCTGCCTTCGCCGTTTTCAGCGCCCGTGGGGCCATGCGGCATCCGCTGGATGAGGCGATTCCCGGTGCGGCGCCACTGCTCGAACCGGCCAGCCAGGCCCAGGCCCTCGAGCGGCTGCAGGTGGCTTTCGAACGTTTCGCCGCATACGGCGGTGAGTTGCAGCCGCACTTCGCCTATGGCGCGCTTGATCACGGCGAGTATGCCCAGGCGCATGTGCTGCACCTGTACAACCACCTGAGCCTGATTCGCCCGGCCTGAGGGGCGACGCCGTTGGCCATTCCCGGCTGGTGGCGAAGGGCCGGCGATCATTTTTATCGAACCTACCGGCGCCGCCGTGACTCACTAATTCTGTCACTCACAGAAAAAGTAGAGGTCACACATGTACAAGACATTATCTGCACTACTGCTGAGCGGGATTCTGGGCGCCATGGCGCTGCCTACCTTTGCCGAGACCGATTCCGATGGTACCACCTCCCCTGGGCCGACCATGCCTTCCGCACCCGGTGAAGGGCCGATGACGCCGGGCGACGAGGGTAACGGCATTCCGCCTGCCGGTGGTCCGAATACCGACGGCAATCCAGGTAACGATGCCGGCACTGGTACCGGTGGTAACGGCACCGGTACTGGTACCGGCGGCAGCGGCACCGGCGGCACCGGTGGCACTGGTGGCAGCGGCTCCGGTAACTGACGCCGTATAAGGTCGTATTATCGGCCGTCATTCAGGCGCCCCGCGCCTTCTTGTGAAGCGCGCGGTGCTGCCTGACACTCCGGGCATCAATAGCCTGCCCGAGGAGCCTGCCGATGAGCGATGCCATCCGTTTCGAAGATCAAGTGGTGATTGTTACCGGTGCCGGCGGTGGTCTCGGCCGCGCGCATGCGCTGCTGTTCGCTCGCCATGGCGCCAGGGTAGTGGTCAACGATCTGGGTGGTAGCACGCACGGTGAAGGGGCCAACGTTTCGGCTGCCGACCGGGTGGTGGAAGAGATTCGCGCCTTCGGTGGCACTGCAGTGGCCAACCACGATTCGGTGACCGACGGCGACAAGATCGTGCAGACCGCGCTCGATCATTTCGGCCGCATCGACGTGCTGGTCAACAACGCCGGCATCCTGCGCGACAAGAGTTTTCACAAGATGGAAGACGCCGACTGGGACCTCGTCTACAAGGTCCATGTCGAAGGCGCCTACAAGACCACTCACGCTGCCTGGCCGCATTTGCGCGAGCAGAACTACGGCCGGGTGATCTTCACCTCGTCCACCTCCGGCATCTACGGCAACTTCGGCCAGAGCAACTACGGCATGGCCAAGCTCGGCCTCTATGGCCTGACCCGTACCCTGGCCATCGAAGGACGCAAGAACAACATTCTGGTCAACGCCATCGCCCCGACTGGCGCCACGCGCATGACCGAAGGGCTGATCCCGCCGCAGGTATTCGAGCAGCTCAAACCCGAACTGGTCAGCCCGCTGGTGGTGTACCTGGGCAGCCAGAACTGCCAGGACACCGGCGGCCTGTTCGAAGTCGGTGGCGGCTGGGTCGGCAAGGTGCGCTGGGAGCGCAGCCTGGGCGTCGGTTTCGATCCCAAGGCCGGTTTCAGCCCCGATGACGTCGCCGCACAGTGGCAGCGCATCTGTGATTTCCAGGGCGCCGCGCACCCGGCGGACAACGTCGAGGCGCTCAAGGAAATGATGGCGAATCTGCAGAAGTACGCCCTCTGATCGGCCAGCCAGGCTGACGCGCCGACGCAGGCAGATTAGGCTCGAAGGCCGGCAGTGATGCCGGCCTTTTTCGTTCAGCCAGCGGAGTGCAGCTTCATGTCGGTGACAGTCGAGAAGAACGGCCCGGTGACCACCCTGAGCATCGACCGGCCGCAGGTACGCAACGCCGTCGACCGACCCACGGCCGAGGTGCTGGCCGCGGCCCTGCGCGCCTTCGAGGCGGACCATGACGCACGCGTGGCGGTACTGACCGGCAGCGGCGGTACCTTCTGCGCCGGTGCCGATCTGTCGGCAGTGGCCGAGGGCGGCGAGCGCGCCAATCGTCTGGACGAGCAGGGCGATGCACCGATGGGGCCGAGCCGCATGCAACTCGGCAAACCGTTGATCGCCGCCATCGAGGGTCATGCCGTGGCCGGCGGCCTGGAGCTGGCGCTGCTCGCCGACCTGCGGGTGATGGCGCAGGATGCGTTGCTCGGGGTGTTCTGCCGGCGCTTCGGCGTGCCGCTGATCGACGGCGGCACGGTGCGCCTGCCGCGCATCGTCGGCCAGGGGCG
>NZ_JAODYT010000046.1:0-38058 GCF_029834875.1 Pseudomonas sp. GD04158
TGCAGGGACAGCTGCGCAGCCAGCGCCAGCAACTGGGCGCACTGGCGGCGCAATTGCAGATCGTCAGCCCCCTGGCCACGCTCGGCCGCGGCTATAGCATCCTCCTCGACGAGCGCGGCCAGGCCGTGCGCAACGCCGCCCAGACCCAACCGGGCCAGCGCCTCAAGGCGCGCCTGAGCGAGGGCGAGCTGGACGTGCGCGTCGAGGACAACCACATACAACCGGCGACGCTGTCGCTGCTGGACTGAATCCCCATGCACACCCCTAGCCGTACTAACCTGTTCGTGGGCCTGCTGGCCTTGGTTCTCGCCCTGCCCGCCCATGCCGAAGGCTTTATCACCCGCCTGCTGAACAAGCCGGTGCCGGGGGGCGTGGCGGTGGTCGATCTGGGCAACCCGGCGCAGGCACCCAAGGTGCGCTATCAGGGCAAGCCGGTGCTGACCGTGCGCGAGGACGGCCAGCGCTGGATCGCCATCGTCGGCATCCCCCTGAGCGTCAAGCCCGGTACCCAGCAGGTGGAGGTCGAGGGCGGCCAGAAGCTGAGCTTTCAGGTCGGCGCCAAGCACTACGCCGAGCAGCGCATCACCATCAAGAACCAGCAGCAGGTCACGCCCAACGCCGAGAACCTCAAGCGCATCGAGCGCGAGCTGGCCGAGCAGACCCGCGCCTACCAGCAGTTCAGCGCGCGCCAGCCGAGCAACCTGCTATTCGACAGGCCGGTCAACGGGCCGCTGTCCAGCCCCTTCGGCCTGCGCCGCTTCTTCAATGGCGAGGAACGCAACCCGCACTCGGGCCTGGATTTCGCCGCCAACCGCGGCACGCCGATCAAGGCACCGGCGGCCGGCAAGGTGATCCTGATCGGCGACTACTTCTTCAACGGCAAGACGGTGTTCCTCGACCATGGCCAGGGCCTGATCAGCATGTTCTGCCACCTGTCGGAGATCGACGTGAAGCTCGGCGACGAGATCGCCCGCGGCGGGCACGTGGGCAAGGTCGGTGCCACCGGCCGCGCCACCGGCCCGCACCTGCACTGGAACGTCAGCCTCAACGACGCGCGGGTCGACCCGGCGATCTTTATCGGCGCCTTCAAGCCGTAAAAACAGCAGCGCAATGCAATAGCGCATCACCCCAACCTGACAGCAAGAAATCGCAAGAAATTTTTCCTGAAGACGATTAATTTCAATTTTCAGCCGATGCTTGTCAGCTTTGACCGCACTGAGTAGGGTTGACGCCATGAACGTCAGCCAAACCCTCATTCTCCTGCGGCAACACGCCAACCTATGCCTGGTCAGCCAGCGACTGCGTAGCTGAATCGCACGCCTCGCTCCTACGCCTCGACCATTCCTGGCCCATCGCTGGCCGCCGCATACAGGATCGCACCATGACCATGCTCAAAGACCCTTCGCAGAAGTACCGTCCGTTCACGCCCATCGCCCTGCCCGACCGTACCTGGCCGGACAGGGTCATCGACCGTGCACCGATCTGGCTGTCCACCGACCTGCGCGACGGCAACCAGTCGCTGATCGAGCCGATGGACGCCGAGAAGAAGATGCGCTTCTTCAAGTGCCTGGTCGCGGTGGGCCTCAAGGAAATCGAAGTGGGTTTCCCGTCCGCCTCGCAGACCGACTTCGACTTCGTTCGCGAGCTGATCGAGGGCGGCCATATTCCCGACGACGTGACCATCCAGGTGCTGACCCAGGCTCGTGACGATCTCATCGAGCGCACCTTCGAATCGCTCAAGGGCGCCAAGCGCGCCATCGTCCACTACTACAACGCCTGCGCGCCGAGCTTCCGCAAGATCGTCTTCAACCAGGACAAGGCCGGCGTCAAGGCCATCGCCGTGGCTGCCGGCAAGACCATCAAGCGCCTGGCCGCCGCACAGCCGGATACCCGATGGGGCTTCGAGTACTCGCCCGAGGTGTTCAGCTCGACCGAGACCGATTTCGCCGTCGAGGTGTGCAACGCGGTGATCGAGGTGTTCCAGCCGACCCCGGCGAACAAGCTGATCCTCAACCTGCCGGCCACCGTCGAATGCGCCACGCCGAACAACTACGCCGACCAGATCGAATGGTTCGGCCGCCACGTCGACCGCCGCGACAGCGTGCTGATCAGCGTGCACACCCATAACGACCGCGGCACCGGCGTGGCCGCCTCTGAGCTGGCGGTGATGGCCGGCGCTGATCGCGTCGAGGGCTGCCTGTTCGGCAACGGCGAGCGCACCGGCAACGTCTGCCTGGTGACCCTGGCATTGAACCTCTACACCCAGGGCGTCGATCCGCAGCTGGACTTCTCCGACATCGACGCGGTGCGCAAGGTGGTCGAGGACTGCAACCAGATTCCCGTGCACCCGCGCCATCCCTATGCCGGCGACCTGGTCCACACCGCCTTCTCCGGCTCGCACCAGGACGCCATCCGCAAGGGCTTCGCCCAGCAGAAAGATGACGCCGTATGGGAAGTGCCCTACCTGCCGATCGACCCGGCCGACATCGGCCGCGACTACGAGGCGGTGATTCGCGTCAACAGCCAGTCCGGCAAGGGCGGTATCACCTTCCTGCTCGAGCAGGAGTACGGCATCAGCCTGCCGCGGCGCATGCAGATCGAGTTCAGCCAGGTGGTGCAGCGCGAGACCGATCGCCTGGGCCTGGAAATGACCGCCGCGCAGATCTATCAGTTGCTGGAAAGCGAGTACCTGCAGGCCAGCGCTCCCTACGCCCTGAAAGGCCATCGCCTGCAGGAAGAGAACGGCACCAGCGCAGTGGACGTTGAAGTGATCAGCGCTGGCGAAAGCCATCACTGGCGCGGTATCGGCAAGGGTCCGCTGGAAGCCCTGGTGGCCGGCCTGCCAGTGGCCGTCGAGATCATGGACTACAGCGAGCACGCCATCGGCGCCGGCACCAACGCCAAGGCCGCGGCGTACATCGAGCTGCGCGTCAACGGCGGCCGCGCCCTGCACGGCATCGGCATCGACGAGAACCTGACCACCGCCAGCTTCCGCGCCCTGTTCAGCGCGCTGAACCGCGCCCTGAGCCAGGCCGAGTCGCAGGCGGCCTGATCCGCCGAGGCTAAAACGACAACGCCGGGCATTGCCCGGCGTTTTGCTATGCGTAGCCCGGATGTAATCCGGGAACATGACACTCAAATATCGAAATCATCAGTGGCGTAGGGTGCGCCGTGCGCACCGAGGATCAGGCATCGTCGGTCCTGGTGCGCACGGCGCACCCTACGAAGCATCTCCCTCAGACTCATGCCGGCGCGTTTCATCGCCCGATCAAATCCAGGACTCAAGACGTTTAGATATCAAAAATCATTAGCACCGCGAACATCAGCGCGGCCAGGCCGATGGTGAATAACAGGCCGATGCCCGCTGCCCGCCACTTGGACAGAAACGCACCACCGGCCTCGGCATGCTGCTTGAGATCAGCTTCCATGAGGCTCTTGGCAAACATGATCATTGCCATCAACTGTGCGATGGCGAACGGCATTGCGGGCACCTCTTCCGGCAAGACGAAAGCCAGGACCAAGGTAACCACCAGCAGGAAGACGGAAATGCCCCAGACCATCGCCACGCGATCCGCCTTGCCGAGCAGTTGCAGGTTATGCGCCAGCAACCAGGCGCCAGCCAGCGGCGTGCCGATGAAGGTCGCCAGGCCAACACCCGCGACGCTGTAGAGCGGCAACTGATTGGCGGTGGCCTGCTGCAGGTCGGCCTGCGGAGGCTGGAAGGGATTGCTCTGCTGTACGTCCATGTTCATGTAGCTCCTGATCAGCTCAAGGTGAAGGTATCGGCATCCAGGTGCGCCGGGAAGCGCTCGCGGTAGGCAGCCAGTGCCTCGCTCGACAGCCGGGCGCGGAACACACCATCACCATCACCCGCCGCCAGCAGCGCCTCGCCTTGGAAATCCAGCACCTGGGAATCGCCAGTATACCCGTGGCCCTTGCCGTCCTCGCCGATGCGGTTCACAGCCGCGACATAGCACAGGTTCTCGATGGCCCGCGCCGGCAGCAGTCGATTCCAGTGCTGGCGGCGAGCGCCGGGCCAGTTGGCGGTATAAATGAGCAGATCGGTCCCGCCGGCATCGCGACTCCACACCGGGAAGCGCAGGTCGTAGCAGATCAGCGGGCGCACGCGCCAGCCGTTCAGCTCCAGCACCACCTGCTGATCACCGGCGCTGTAATGCTTGTGCTCGCCGGCCATGCGAAACAGATGGCGCTTGTCGTAATGCGCCAGCGAACCATCCGGGCGCGCCCAGAGCAGGCGGTTGCGGTAGCTGCCATCGGCCGCCTGGATGATCAGGCTGCCGCAGATCACCGCGCCGATAGCCTGCGCCTGCTCGCGCAACCAGAGCGTGGTCGGGCCGTTCTCGGGCTCGGCCAGTTCGGCCGAGTCCATGGAAAAGCCGGTGGAAAACATCTCCGGCAGGATCACCAGATCGGCGCCACGCGCCTGCTGCAGCAAGGCCTGGAAGTGCTCGCGGTTGGCGGCCGGATCGTGCCAGGCCAGGCCGGTCTGGACCAGCGCCAGTTCTAGGTCGGGTTTGTCGCTCATGTCAAGGTCTCACAGAAGCGGTAGAAGCGAGCTCACACCGCGCAGAGTTTTTCCGCAGCCTGGCGCAGGGTCTCCTCGCGCTTGGCGAAGCAGAAACGCACCAGGCGCATGTCTTTGGGTGCTGACTGATAGAACACCGAGACTGGAATCGCCGCCACGCCATGCTCGCGGGTCAGCCACTCGGCCATGGCCACATCGTCCAGGTCCGGGCGGATCGCCGAATAGTCGGCCAGCTGGAAGTAGGTGCCCGGCGCGCGGGTGAAGGTGAAACGCGAGCCGGCCAGCAGGTCGCAGAACAGATCGCGCTTGGCCTGGTAGAAGGCCGGCAGCTCCTCCACGTGCTCAGGGCAGGCCGCCATGAAATCGGCCAGGCCGTGCTGCAGCGGTGTCACTCCGCAGAAATTGACGTACTGGTGAATCTTGCGCAGCTCGGCAGTCAATGCCGACGGCGCCACCACGTAGCCGGTCTTCCAGCCGGTGACGTGATAGGTCTTGCCGAAGGAGCTGACCACGAAGGCGCGCCGATACAGCTCCTCGTGGGCCAGCACGCTGGCATGGCGGGCGCCATCGTAGATCAGGTGCTCGTAGACCTCGTCGCTGATCACATGGATATCGCGACCGCGAATCAGCTCGGCCAGCTTGTTCAGATCGGCGCGCGTCAGCAGCGCGCCACTGGGGTTGTGCGGCGAGTTGAGGAAGATCAGCCGGGTATGCGGCGTGATCGCATCGGCGAGGCGCTGCCAGTCCACGGCAAAATCCGGCAGGGCCAGCGGCACGTGTACGCAGCGCCCACCGGCCAGCTCCACCGAGGGCTCGTAACTGTCGTAGCAAGGGTCGAGCACGATGGCTTCATCGCCAGCGCGGATCAGCGCCTGCACCGCGCAGAAGATCGCCTCGGTGGCGCCGGGGGTGATGGTAATCTCGCTGTCGGCATCACGCTGCACGCCATAACTGCGGGCGATCTTCGCCGCCACCTGCTGGCGCAGACTCGGCAGACCGGTCATCGGGCTGTACTGGTTGCGCCCTTCCAGCACATGGCGCGCCACGGCTTCGCGCAATGCCTGCGGGCCGTCAAAATCGGGGAAGCCTTGGGACAGGTTGATCGCGCCAGCCTCAAGGGCGAGCTGGGACATCCGCGTGAAGATGGTGGTGCCGACGTTGGGCAGTTTGCTGACAAGCATCGCGACTTCCTAAGAAGAACAAGGCAAGCCGCGAGGATAGCCGAAGGACGCCGCAGGCGGCAGCCGCAGCGCTTATGAAAAGAGGCTGGAAGCTTATGCCGTGCACGCCGAACGCCGTCCGACGTGCACGGTGGGTGCTTACTTGCGCTTGTCCTTGCGCTTCTTCTCGGCCTTCTTGTGGTGGCTCATCAGGCGACGCTTCTTGTTCACCTGGCGGTCGGTGAGCTTGTTCTTGTTGCCCTCGTAGGGGTTCTCGCCGCCCTTGTACTCGATGCGGATCGGCGTACCCACCAGTTTCAGCACACGGCGGAAGGTGTTTTCCAGGTAACGGGTGTAGGCGCGCGGTACGGCGTCGACCTGATTGCCGTGGATCACGATCAGCGGCGGGTTGGCGCCACCCAGGTGGGCGTAGCGCAGCTTGATGCGGCGACCGTTGACCAGCGGCGGCGCGTGGTCGCTGACGGCATCCTCGAGGATCTGCGTCAGGCGGCTGGTCGGCCAGCGAGTGACGGCCGAGTGGAAGGCGGCCTGCACCGACTTGTACAGATGACCGACGCCGGTGCCGTGCAACGCGGAGATGAAGTGGATATCGGCGAAGTCCACGAAGAACAGCCGGCGCTCCAGCTCGGTCTTCACGTAGTCCTTCTGGCCCTGATCCATGCCGTCCCACTTGTTCAGGGCGATGACCAGGGCGCGACCGCTTTCCAGCACGAAGCCGAGCAGGTTGAGATCGTGGTCGACCACCCCTTCGCGGGCGTCCATGACGAACACCACGACGTTGGAGTCCTGAATGGCCTGCAGCGTCTTGACCACGGAGAACTTTTCCACCGCCTCGAAGATCTTGCCGCGGCGGCGCACACCGGCGGTGTCGATCAGGGTGTATTTCTCGTCGTCGCGCTCGAAGGGGATGTAGATGCTGTCGCGCGTGGTGCCGGCCTGGTCATACACGATGACCCGCTCTTCGCCGAGCATACGGTTGACCAGCGTCGACTTGCCGACGTTGGGGCGGCCGATGATGGCCAGCTTGATGCCGTCCTTCTCGCTCGGCCCGGGGATGCGCTTGGCCTCCTGGCCTTCCTGCACCTCCTCCTCTGCTTCGGCACCCTCTTCCGGCTCGCCGGCATCCTTGGGGAAGATGCCGAGCACGGCCTCGAGCATCTGGGTGATGCCACGGCCATGGGCACCGGCAATCGCCAGCGGCTCGCCCAGGCCCATGGGGCTGAATTCGGCGCGAGCCAGGTCGACGTCGAGGTTGTCGACCTTGTTCACCACCAGGAAGCTGCGCTTGTTGCGTCGACGCAGATGCTCGCCGATCATCTGGTCCGAGGCGGTCATGCCGGCGCGCGCGTCCACCAGGAACAGCACGGCATCGGCTTCCTCGATGGCCTGCAGCGACTGCTCGGCCATCTTCGCGTCGATGCCTTCCTCGTCCCCGGAAATACCCCCGGTGTCGATCACGATATAGGTGCGCCCCTGCCACTTCGCCTCACCGTACTGGCGGTCGCGGGTCAGACCGGACAGATCGCCAACGATAGCGTCGCGGCTGCGGGTCAGGCGGTTGAAGAGTGTGGACTTGCCGACGTTCGGCCGGCCCACCAGGGCAATTACGGGAACCATCAGGCTCTCCACTTGAGTTAATTCAGAAAATGCAAAGGCCGCTGCAGGGGCAGCGGCCGGGATACTGCGTGCTGCCAGGTTAAGGCAGCATAGTCGGCTTACTTGATGGTCAGAGCCACCAGCTTGCCGCTGTTGCCGTAGACGTACAGCCAGTCACCCACCACCAGCGGCTGGGCGCGCAGGCCGTCGCTGTCGATGCGGGTACGGCCGACGAAGCGACCATCAACCTGGCTCAGCAGGTGCAGATAGCCCTCGAAGTCACCCACGGCGACATAGCTAGAGAACACCGCCGGCCCCGAGAGCTGGCGACGCGCCATCGAATCATTGCTCCACAGCGCCGAGGCGCTGCGCTCGTCGATACCTTCGACGGTGCCGCTGGCATGGCTGACGTAGACGTTGCCGAAGCCCTGAGCGACGCCTACCGAGCTGGACGCCTCGCGCTGCCACAGCACGCGACCGGACTCCAGATCCATGGCCGCGACACGGCCCTGGTAGCTCACCGCGTAGACGGTGCCGCCGGACAGCAGCAGACCGCCGTCAATGTCCACCACGCGCTCCAGCTCGGAACGACCTTGCGGAATGGCGACGCGCTGTTCCCACACCGGCAGGCCACGCTGGGCGTCGACTGCAATCACCTTGCCACTGGACAGGCCGGCGACCACCAGACGGTTGGTCACCAGCGGCGCGCCGGTACCACGCAGGGTCAGCACGGCCGGGGTGTTCTCGACGATCCAGCGCTGGCTGCCGGTGCTGGCGTCGAAGGCGATCAGGCGGTCGTCCTGGGTCTGCACCACGACGATATCGCCGTTGCTGGCCGGCGCCGCCAGCACTTCGCTGGTCACGCGCGAGCGCCACTGCTCTTCGCCATCGCTGGAGTCCAGGGCGATCACCTCACCCTTGAGCGTGCCCAGCAGCACCTGGCCGTAGCCAACGCCGATGGCGCCAGAAACCGGGATGTCCAGCTTCTTGCGCCAGATGACCTTGCCGGTGGTGCGGTCCATGGCCATGACCAGGCCTTCGACGTCGGCAGCGTAGATCACTTCGCCGTCGATAGCCGGTACCAGCATGTTGAAGGTTTCGCCCTGACCGTCACCAACGGAGCGGCTCCACTCGGTGCGCAGTTCGACTTCGGCGTCGAACTTGGTCAGCTCGGCCGGCGGCAGTTCCTTCTTGCTATTGCTGCTGCAACCCACGGCCAGAACGGCCAGAGCCAGCAGTGCGGCATTCTTCCAACGCATCACGTCACGCATCCCCTTTTGCCAGGTCGTCCAGCTTCATCTGCAGGCCGCCGACAGCGGCGTCTTCGGCCAGCGCATCCTTGGCCTTCTGATAGGCAGCGTGCGCGTCGTCACTGCGACCCAGCTTCACCAGCAGGTCGCCCTTGAGTTCTTCACGGCTGGCGAGGAAGGCGTTCTCGACCTTGGCATCGAGCAGCTTCAGCGCCTCGTCGGCCTTGTCCTGAGCTGCCAATACGCGGGCCAGGCGCTGACGCGCCAGCTCGCCGAGCGTGGCATCGGCAGGCTTGTCCAGCACGCGCTGCAGCGCAGCCGCGGCATCGTCCAGCCTGTCCGCCTCGACCGCCACCTTGGCGACGAACAGACTGCCGTACTGGGCGTAATGGCTACCGCCGAACTCGCTGTTGAGTTTACCGGCCAGCTCGGCGACCTTGGCCGCATCGGGCGTGCCGGCCGGGTTCAGTGCGGTCTCCAGCAGTTGCTGATAGATCAGAGAAGCGCTTTGTGCCTGGTTGACCTGGTACTTCTGCCAGCCCTGCCAGCCGAATACGGCCACCAGCGCCAATACCCCGCCGGCCAGCAAAGGCTTGCCGTTGCGATCCCACCAGTCCTTGAGTTGCGCGATCTGTTCGTCTTCGGTCTGCATGTCTAACCCCGTACTCCTAATCGAGAGCCTGCTCAGGCCTGCTGGCAGGCGGCCAGATGCTCGGCCAGAGCATCCCAGGCAACGCTTTGTTGTTCACTGTCGTCGCGCAGCGGCTTGCAACCTACCACGCGCCCTGCCAATTCGTCGTCCCCCAGAATCAGCGCATAACGCGCGCCGCTCTTGTCGGCCTTCTTGAACTGGCTCTTGAAGCTGCCGCCACCGCTATTGAGCAGCAGACGCAGCCCCGGCAACTCGTCGCGCAGACGCTCGGTCAGCGCCAGCGCCGCCAGCTCCGCCGCCTCGCCAAAGGCGCAGACGTATACGTCGGCAGGGCGATTGAGCTCTGCCGGCAACAGGTCCAGGGTTTCCAGCAGCAGCACCAGGCGCTCGACACCCATGGCGAAGCCGACACCCGGCGTGGCCTTGCCACCCAGTTGCGCCACCAGGCCGTCGTAGCGACCGCCAGCGCACACCGTGCCCTGGGCGCCGAGCTTGTCGGTGACCCACTCGAACACGGTGCGGTTGTAGTAATCCAGACCGCGCACCAGCTTGTGGTTGATCTGATAGCGAATGCCGGCCGCATCCAGGCGCGCCTTGACGCCCTCGAAGTGCAGACGCGACTCCTCGTCGAGGTAGTCGCCCAGGGTCGGCGCACCGACCAGCACGGCCTGGGTCGCCTCGTTCTTGCTGTCGAGAATGCGCAGCGGGTTGGTGCTCAGACGGCGCTGGCTGTCCTCGTCGAGCTGGTCGAAGCGCTCCTGCAGGTAGGCCACCAGGGCGTCGCGATAGGCAGCGCGCGCCTCGCTGGAACCCAGGCTGTTGAGCTGCAGGGTCACCGCATCGGCCAGGCCGAGTTTCTTCCACAGACGCCAGGTCAGCACGATCAGCTCGGCATCGACGTCCGGGCCCGGCAGGTTGAAGGCTTCCACACCCACCTGATGGAACTGGCGATAACGGCCCTTCTGCGGCTTCTCGTAGCGGAACATGGGGCCGGCGTACCACAGCTTCTGCACCTGGCCGCCGCCGGCCAGGCCATGCTCGAGCACGGCGCGCACGCAACCGGCGGTGCCTTCGGGGCGCAGGGTCAGGGATTCTTCGTTGCGGTCGAGGAAGGTGTACATCTCCTTGTCGACCACGTCGGTGCCCTCGCCGATGCCCCGGGCGAACAGCTCGGTGTATTCGACGATGGGCAGGCGGATTTCCTTGTAGCCGTAGCCGTCGAGCAGGCTGACCAGGGTGCTTTCCAGGTAGCGCCAGGCAGGCGTCTGCTCCGGCAGGATATCGTTCATGCCACGAATGGCTTGTAGGGACTTGCTCACAAAGAATCCTTAAAGCGCAGCGATCAGCTGCGCACGATCACGGCGGCATCGGCGGCGGCTTTTTCGGCCGCCTTGTCGCGGATGAGCTTCTCCAGCTCGTCCACCAGGTTTTCGTTGGTCAGCTTCGAGGCCGGTTTGCCATCGATGTAGACCAGGTTGTTCGGGCTACCACCGGTGAGGCCGATATGCGCCTCCTTGGCTTCGCCGGGGCCGTTGACCACGCAGCCGATCACGGCCACGTCCAGCGGCACCAGCAGATCCTCGACGCGGCTCTCCAGTTCGTTCATGGTCTTGACCACATCGAAGTTCTGCCGCGAGCAGCTCGGGCAGGCGATGAAGTTGATGCCACGCGAACGCAGGCGCAGGGATTTGAGAATGTCGAAACCGACCTTGATCTCTTCCACCGGGTCGGCGGCCAGCGAGATGCGGATGGTATCGCCAATCCCCTCGGCCAGCAGCATGCCCAGGCCGACTGCGGACTTCACGGTACCGGAGCGCAGGCCACCGGCCTCGGTGATGCCCAGGTGCAGCGGTTGCTCGATCTGCTTGGCCAGCAGGCGATAGGCCTCGACGGCCATGAACACGTCGGAAGCCTTCACACTGACCTTGAAGTCCGGGAAGTTCAGGCGATCGAGATGCTCGACATGACGCAGCGCGGATTCCACCAGCGCCGCGGGAGTCGGCTCGCCGTACTTCTTCTGCAGGTCCTTTTCCAGGGACCCGGCGTTGACCCCGATGCGGATCGGAATGCCCTTGTCGCGTGCGGCCTCGACCACCGCCTTGACGCGGTCCTCACGGCCGATGTTGCCGGGATTGATGCGCAGGCAGTCGACGCCCAGCTCGGCCACGCGCAGGGCGATCTGGTAGTCGAAATGAATATCCGCCACCAGCGGTACGCGTACCTGCTGCTTGATGCGGCCGAAGGCCTCGGCGGCATCCATGTCCGGCACGGAAACGCGCACGATGTCGGCGCCGGCATCTTCCAGGCGACGGATCTGCGCCACGGTGGCCGCCACATCGTTGGTGTCGGTGTTGGTCATGCTCTGTACGGCAATCGGCGCATCGCCGCCTACCGGTACCGAGCCAACCCAGATCTTGCGCGACAGGCGACGCTTGATCGGCGATTCGCAATGCATGCTTTACAACCCCAGTTTCAGGCGCGCGGTTTCGCCGGTCATGTACGGCGCGACATCCACGTTTTCGCCGTTGAAGCGGACCTGAGCGCCGCGCGCGAAGCCCAGACGCAATTCCATGGGCGCCTTGCCAGTCAATTCGATGCGCTCGCCACTGCGCTTGAGCGCGCTGAGCAGCACCTTGCCATCGGCATCGGTCACCTGCGTCCAGCAATCGGCGGTGAACTGTACGCTCAGGGCGCCCTGCCCTGGCGCGACCGCGACGGGTGCAGTGGGCTCCGGCGCGGCCGGCGCCTGCGGTGCTGCAGCGGTATCCGGCTGGGTGGCTTCGGGCGCAGCGGAAGGCGCGGGAGTCGGCGCAGCGGCGGTGCCTTCTGCGGCAGGCTGCTGGGTTTCGGTTACGGCTTCCGGCGCTTCGCCCGGCTCGATCGGCAGCAACAGCGGACTGGCCGACTCGTTACCCTGGGCCGCGACCACGGCCTGGTCTTCCGGCTCGGCCAGCGAATGCACCTGAGTGGTGCCATCGGCACCCTCCACTTCCACATGCTCGAGCCCCAGGTCAGCCAGACTGGTCACCGACCGCCCCTGTTCCTGCCACCACAGGAAACCGGCGCCGATCAGCGCCAGCAACAGCAGGAAACTGACCAGACGCAGGATGCTCTGCGAATAGCGCACGGGCTCCTCGATACGCCCCAGGCTATGCACGTTGCTGCCGGTGGCATCGGTGCCGGTGAACTGATCGAACTCCAGCACCAGGCGGTTCTGATCCAGCTCCAGCAACTTGGCATAGGCACGGATGTAGCCACGAGCGAAGGTGGTGCCCGGCAGCTTGTCGAAAGCACCTGCTTCGATCTGGGCCAGACGCTGCGGGGTGAGGTTGAGCTGCATGGCCACTTCGGCGACGCTCCAGCCCTTGATCTCACGGGCCTGACGCAGACTTTCGCCCGGATTGCTCGGCATTGGCTGAGTCACTGCTTCGCTATGTGCCGCTTTCATTTTTGCCCCGAAACGTATTGCTGATATTCCTGAGAAGCCGGATACAGACGGCGTAGCTGCAGCCCGAGGCTGGCAGCCCTGTCACGATCCTCGAACACCTCGGCCAGACGTGCGCCGAGCAGCAGGCTGCGCGCGTTCTGCGGGGCGATTTCGCTGTAGCTGTCATAGTAACGACGAGCCGGCACGTACTCCTTGTCCTCGTAGGACAGCATGGCCATCTCCAGCAACGCCCGCGGCTGGCGGCTGCTCAGGCGCAGCGAGCGCTGGAAGTACTCCTTGGCCTGCTCACGCTGCTTCAGCTGCAGGGCGGTGAGCCCGAGGTTCTCGAACACCCGCGAGCGCTCGGGATAAAGGTTGTCCTCGGCGGCCTTGAGGTAGGTGTTCATGGCGTCCTGGTAGCGCTTCTGCTCGAACAGGAAGCCGGCGTAGTTGTTCAGCAGGCGCGCATCCTTGGGGCGCAGGGACAGCGCCTTGCGAAAATGCTCATCGGCCAGCTTCGGCTCCATCTCCAGCTGGAAC
The DNA here is from genome assembly GCF_029834875.1 of Pseudomonas sp. GD04158. Taxonomy (NCBI): domain Bacteria; kingdom Pseudomonadati; phylum Pseudomonadota; class Gammaproteobacteria; order Pseudomonadales; family Pseudomonadaceae; genus Pseudomonas; species Pseudomonas sp. GD04158. The sequence continues at coordinate 13,193 of NZ_JAODYT010000046.1, forward strand.
GCCATGGCCAGGGCCGCATGCGCATCGGCGTTGGAGGCGTCCAGCTCCAGCGCACTCTTCAGCGGCACCTTGGCGCGCTGGGTATCGCCCTGCTGGATATAGGCGATGCCGAGTTTCACATAGGCATCGCGCGCCTCGTCGCGCCCTTTAGTCGTACGCATGGGGTCAACGTCACCGGTAGTCACACAGCCGCCGAGCAGACTGACAACTAGCAACAACAGCGCGGGGCGCGAACTCATAGACATCCTCTCTTCAATTTCGGTTAGCGGCAGCGCGTGGCTCTTGTGCCTCGCTGCCCAGCTGGCGCACGGCAATGTAGCGCTCACTACGCCGGGTACGATCCATCACCTGGCCGACCAACTGGCCGCAGGCCGCATCGATATCGTCACCCCGCGTAGTGCGTACCGTGACGTTATGACCGGCCTTGTGCAACAGGTCCTGGAAGCGGCGAATGGCGTTATTACTCGGCCGCTCGTACCCCGAGAAGGGGAAGGGATTAAACGGAATCAGGTTGATCTTGCAAGGCACATCGGCGAGAAGTGCGATCATCTGCTCAGCATGCTCGGGCTGATCGTTGACCCCCTTGAGCAGGGTGTACTCGATGGTCAGCACACGTTTCTCGCCAAGCTTGGCGACGTAGCGCTTGCAGGCCGCCAGCAGCATGTCCAGCGGGTACTTCTTGTTGATCGGCACCAGCTGGTTGCGCAGCTCGTCGTTGGGCGCGTGCAGCGACAGGGCCAGAGACACGTCAATGACTTCGGCCAGCTTGTCGATCATCGGCACCACGCCGGAGGTGGACAGGGTCACCTTGCGCTTGGAAATGCCATAACCCAGATCGTCCATCATGATCTGCATGGCAGAGACGACGTTGTCGAAGTTCAGCAGCGGCTCGCCCATGCCCATCATCACCACGTTGGTGATGGCGCGGTCGATCTTCGCCGGCACGGTGCCGAAGGATTTGTTGGCGATCCACACCTGGCCGATGATCTCGGCGCTGGTCAGGTCGCTGTTGAAACCCTGTTTGCCGGTGGAGCAAAAGCTGCAGTCCAGGGCACAACCGGCCTGCGACGACACGCACAGGGTGCCGCGGCCTTTCTGCGGGATGTACACGGTTTCCACGCAGCTGCCCGACGCCACACGCACCACCCACTTGCGCGTGCCATCGGCGGAAATATTCTCGCTGACCACTTCCGGGCCGCGAATCTCGGCAGAGGCCTCGAGCTTCTCGCGCAAGGCCTTGCCGACATTGGTCATGGCGGCGAAATCATCGACGCCAAAGTGGTGAATCCACTTCATTACCTGGCCGGCACGGAAGCGCTTCTCGCCGATGGACTCGAAGAACTGTTCCATTTCCGGCTGGGTCAGGCCCAGCAGGTTGATCTTGCCGGTGGTATTGGTCATGGCTTCACCCTCGCTTCATTCGCCAATCAGCGAATGCGCGCGCACAGCTCGGTGGCGGAGAAGAAGTAAGCGATCTCGCGCGCAGCGGATGCTTCGGAGTCCGAACCGTGAACGGCGTTCTCGTCGATGGAAACGGCGAAATCGGCGCGGATGGTGCCCGGAGCAGCTTCTTTCGGGTTGGTAGCGCCCATCAGCTCGCGGTTTTTCAGAACGGCATCTTCACCTTCCAGAACCTGGACGATGACCGGACCGGAGGTCATGAAGGCAACCAGATCCTTGAAGAAACCGCGCTCGCTGTGCTCAGCGTAGAAACCGGCAGCTTCGCGCTCGGACAGTTGCACCATCTTCGACGCGACGACGCGCAGACCGGCCTTTTCGAAACGGGTGGTGATCTCACCGATGACGTTCTTGGCAACGGCGTCCGGCTTGATGATGGAGAAAGTACGTTGAACAGCCATGTGAAGCTCCAGAAACTTAGGGTTAAAGCGAAAAATTAAACCCGCGAATTATACGCGGGTTCCGGGATGGCAGCCACAGGCGGCAAGCCTATAGCTGCAAGTAAAAGCTACGAGCCGCCCTGACTGTTGTAGCCAGAGGCTTGCAGCGAGTGCTGATCTACAACTCTTCGATCCAGGCCGCCTGAATGGCCTCGAGCACTTTTTCGCCGCCGCGTTGCGGGTCATCGGCGAATTCCGGCAGCTCCACGACCCAGCGATGCAGATCGACGAAGTTCACGTAGCGCGGATCGACATCAGGCTTGCTCTCGCTCAACTGGATGGCGATCTCCAGCACATCAACCCATTTCAAACTCATGATGAGGTTTCCAGGCTCAGTGCGGCGCTTCTGCCGCGTGATTCAGCGAATACTTGGGAATTTCGATGGTGAGGTCTTCCTCACCGACGATCGCCTGACAGGCCAGACGCGATTGGGCCTCCAGGCCCCACGCCTTGTCCAGATAGTCCTCTTCCAGCTCGTCCGCCTCGTTAAGCGAGTCGAAGCCCTCGCGCACGATGCAGTGGCAGGTGGTGCAGGCGCACACGCCGCCACAGGCACTCTCCATCTCGATATGGTGCTGGTGCGCCAGCTCGAGGATCGAGATCCCGGGTTCGGCCTCTACCACCAGGCCTTCCGGGCAGAATCGCTCGTGAGGCAGAAAAATCACCTGCGGCATCAATTATTCCTCGATCTCGTTGAGATTGCGCCCAGCCAGCGCGGCCTTCACCGTCGAATCAAGACGACGGGCAGCAAAAGCATCGGTCACCTGCGACAGGCGTTTGCTCTGCCGCTCGATGGCCAGGCCGTCATTGCTGGCGAGCAGGTCGCGCAGCTCCTGCACCTGCAATTCGATGACCTCACGCTCCTCGGCATCGAGCAGGCGCTCGCCATCGGCTTGCAGGGCCGCCTCGACCGCCTCGATCAGGCGCTGGGCATCGACCTGCTGCTCACGCAGAGCCCGTGCAGCCTTGTCGTCGCCGGCGTTCTGGAAGGAGTCCTGCAGCATGCGCGCGATCTCGCCATCGGTCAGGCCATAGGAAGGCTTGACCTGAATGCTCGCCTCCACGCCCGAGCCCAACTCGCGCGCGGCGACGCTGAGCAGGCCGTCGGCATCGACCTGGAAGGTCACTCGAATCTTCGCCGCACCAGCCACCATCGGCGGGATGCCGCGCAATTCGAAACGTGCCAGGGAGCGGCAGTCGGCGATCAGCTCGCGCTCGCCCTGCAGCACGTGAATCATCATGGCCGTCTGGCCATCCTTGTAGGTGGTGAAGTCCTGCGCACGCGCTACCGGAATGGTGGTATTGCGCGGAATCAGCTTCTCCATCAGCCCGCCCATGGTTTCCAGGCCGAGCGACAGCGGGATCACATCCAGCAACAGCAGCTCTTCGCCCTCGCCACGCTGATTGCCCGCCAGGGTGTCAGCCTGGATCGCAGCGCCGATGGCCACCACCTGATCGGGATCGATATTGGTCAGCGGCGTGCGACCGAACAGCTCGACCACCGCCTCGCGCACGCGAGGCACGCGAGTGGAGCCACCGACCATGACCACGGCGCTGACTTCTTCCAGCTCGACGCCCGAATCGCGCAGCGCGCGCCGGCAGGCCTTGAGGCTGCGTGCGACCATGGGCTCGATCAGCGCCTCGAACTGCTCGCGCGACAGCGTACCGCGCCAGTCGCCATGGCTCAGCTCGACGTGATCAGCATTCGTCAGCCCTTCCTTGGCCGCACAAGCGGCCTGCAACAGGCTGCGCTGCGCCGACGGATCGAGATCGCTGGAAATGCCGGCTTGCTGGATGATCCAGTCGGCAATGGCATGATCGAAGTCATCACCACCCAGCGCACTGTCGCCACCGGTGGCCAGCACTTCGAACACGCCACCGGTCAGGCGCAGGATGGAGATATCGAAGGTACCGCCACCCAGATCGTAGATCGCGACCACACCCTCGGCCTTCTGATCCAGGCCATAGGCCACAGCGGCAGCGGTTGGCTCGTTGAGCAGGCGCAATACATTGAGCCCGGCCAACCGTGCGGCATCCTTGGTGGCCTGGCGCTGGGCGTCATCGAAATAGGCCGGCACGGTAATCACCGCCCCGACCAGCTCGCCGCCCAGGGTCTGCTCGGCACGCAGACGCAGCGTCTTGAGAATTTCCGCCGAGACCTCGACCGGGCTCTTCGCCCCCTGCACGGTCTCGATGAACGGCATATGCGACTCGCCCGCGGCGAAGCGATAGGGCAGTTGCTCGCCCAGCTGATGCACGTCGGCGATACCACGGCCCATCAGGCGCTTGACCGACAGCACGGTGTTGAACGGATCGCTGGCCGCCGCCAGCTTGGCCGACTCGCCAACTTCCACGTGCTGCGGGTGATAGCGCACGGCCGACGGCAGGATGACCTTGCCATCGCCATCGGCCAGGGGTTCGGCCAGGCCGCTGCGTACAGCAGCCACCAGCGAATTGGTGGTACCCAGGTCGATTCCCACCGCCAGCCGACGCTGGTGCGGTTGCGGGCTCTGCCCAGGCTCGGCGATCTGCAATAAGGCCATGGTCTTCTTGAAATCATCAGGCAGGCTGCCGAAGCAACCTACAGGTTAATCGTCGAGGCGCTCTTCTAACTGGCGCACTTCATGGGACAGCTTGTCGAGGAACTGCATGCGACGCATCAGGCGCTCGGCCTCCTCGCGCCGGGTATCGTCGTCCCAGCACGCGGCGAAACTGTCATTGAGCTGCTCTTGTGCGGTTTTCAGGCGCAGCTTGAAGGCCGCGACGCCGGCGAGATCGGCGTCATCCTGCAGTTCTTCCAGCTCCTCGCGCAGCTGCATCTGCTGCAGCAGAAAATCCGGATCCTGGACCGTCACTTCCAGCGGCAGCTCGGGCCCACGCAGGGCCAGCAGATAACGCGCTCGCTGCGACGGCGTCTTCAGGACCTGATAAGCCTCGTTGAGACAGGCCGAGCGCTCCAGCGCCAGACGCTGCTCGCGCTCACCGGCATCGGCGAAGCGATCCGGATGAACCTGGCGCGCCAGCTCGCGATAGCGTGCGGCCAACTGCTCGAGGTCGAGACGAAAACTCGGCTGCAGATCGAACAGGGCGAAATGGCAAGGATTACCCACGCAGGCGCCTCAAACGTTGAAGCTTTCGCCGCAGCCGCATTCACCGCGCACGTTGGGGTTGTTGAACTTGAAGCCCTCGTTGAGGCCTTCCTTGACGAAGTCCAGTTCGGTGCCGTCGAGATAGACCAGGCTCTTGGGATCGATGATCACCTTGACGCCGTGGCTCTCGAAAACCTGATCCTCGGCCGCCAGCTCATCGACGAATTCGAGCACGTAGGCCAGGCCGGAGCAGCCGGTAGTACGCACACCGAGACGAATGCCCTCACCCTTGCCGCGCCCCTCGAGGGAGCGCTGCACATGGCGGGCAGCAGCTTCAGACATGGTGATGGCCATTGCAAACCTCGTATCAGAGCAAGCCTTTCTTCTGCTTGTAATCGCGCACGGCCGCCTTGATGGCGTCCTCGGCGAGCACGGAGCAGTGGATCTTCACCGGCGGCAGCGCCAGTTCTTCGGCGAGCTGGGTGTTCTTGATGCTCTCGGCCTCATCCAGAGTCTTGCCCTTCATCCACTCGGTGGCGAGGGAGCTGGAGGCGATAGCCGAACCGCAGCCGTAGGTCTTGAACTTGGCGTCTTCGATCACGCCGCTTTCGTTGACCTTGATCTGCAGGCGCATCACGTCACCGCAGGCCGGCGCGCCGACCATGCCGGTGCCGACATCCGGATCTTCGGCGTTCAGCTTGCCGACGTTGCGCGGGTTTTCGTAGTGGTCGATGACCTTGTCACTGTAAGCCATGCTGTACTTCCTCTCTCATCAGGTGCCGCTCTTCAGGCAGCTATCAGTGTGCTGCCCATTCCACGGAGGAAAGGTCGACACCTTCTTTGAACATATCCCACAGGGGCGACAGTTCACGCAGCTTGTCCACGGCCTCGCGGACCTTGGCAGCAGCGTAGTCGACCTCTTCTTCGGTGGTGAAACGACCGAAGGTGAAGCGAATCGAGCTATGCGCCAGTTCGTCGTTGCGGCCCAGCGCGCGCAGTACGTAGGACGGCTCCAGGGAGGCCGAGGTACAGGCCGAACCGGACGATACGGCGAGGTCCTTGAGCGCCATGATCAGCGACTCGCCCTCGACATAGTTGAAGCTCAGGTTGAGGTTGTGCGGCACGCGGGCAGTCAGGCTGCCGTTGACGTACAGCTCTTCCATGCCTTCGAGCTGGCGGTAGAAGCGGTCGCGCAAGGCGGTGATGCGCTGGTTTTCCGCAGCCATCTCTTCCTTGGCGATACGGAAGGCCTCGCCCATACCCACGCACTGGTGGGTGGCCAGGGTGCCGGAGCGCATGCCGCGCTCATGGCCGCCACCGTGGGTCTGCGCTTCCAGGCGCACACGCGGCTTGCGGCGCACGTACAATGCGCCCACGCCTTTCGGGCCGTAGGTCTTGTGCGCGGAGAAGGACATCAGGTCGACCTTCATCTTTTCCAGATCGATTTCCACCTTGCCGGTGGACTGCGCGGCATCGACATGCAGCAGCACACCGCGCGAGCGGGTCAGCTCGCCGATGGCGGCGATGTCGTTGATGGTGCCGATCTCGTTGTTGACGTGCATGACCGACACCAGCGTGGTGTCGTCACGCAGCGCTGCTTCGACCATGGCCGGCGTGATCAGACCATCTTCGCCCGGCTCGAGATAGGTGACTTCGAAACCTTCGCGTTCGAGCTGGCGAGTGGTGTCCAGCACCGCCTTGTGCTCGATCTTCGAGGTGATGATGTGTTTGCCCTTGCTGGCGTAGAAATGCGCCACGCCCTTGATGGCGAGGTTGTCGGACTCGGTGGCACCGCTGGTCCAGACGATCTCGCGCGGGTCGGCATTGACCAGCTCGGCGACCTGACGACGAGCGTTTTCCACCGCTTCCTCGGCCTTCCAGCCGAATACGTGCGAGCGCGAAGCCGGGTTGCCGAAGTTACCGTCGACCAGCAGGCATTCGCTCATCTTCTGCGCGACACGCGGATCGACCGGCGTGGTGGCGGAATAATCGAGGTAAATGGGCAATTTCATTGGGTTTCTCCTATCAGGCAAACGCCCTGCTCACTCGATGGCAGACGCTTCAATCTTATCCAAATGCGGCATAGTGCCTCTGCCGGAGCAGCGACGCTGATCCTGGCGCAACGCGACCTCTTGAACCTCACGGCGCGCGACCAGATCAGCCAGACTGATGCCACTGAGGAACTCATGAATCTGCTGACTGAGATCGCACCACAGGTGATGGGTCAGACAGGTGTCGCCAGAGTGGCAATCGCCCTGCCCCTGGCAACGCGTGGCATCCACGGATTCGTTGACCGCATCGATCACCTGAGCCACCTGGATACCGCGCATGTCACGCGACAGCTGGTAGCCGCCACCGGGCCCGCGCACGCTGGAAACCAGGTTGCCACGGCGCAGCTTGGCGAACAGTTGCTCGAGATAGGACAGGGAGATGCCCTGCCGCTCGGAAATATCGGCCAGGGAAACGGGACCGTGCTGCGCGTGCAGCGCCAGATCGAGCATGGCGGTAACGGCGTAACGGCCTTTGGTGGTCAGTCGCATGGCTCTACCACGAATCACTGAATTGCGGCGAAGTATGCAATTCCCGAGTATTTAAGTCAACTATAAGACCTATTGATTTACTCAGGATTGACCGCAAAAAGAGGCGGCACTATAGCAAGAACCGCCTCCCCCTGCATCAGGCAGCGGGCTTGTCGCCCTGCTGCTGGTCCTTGCAGACATCGGCGAAGTCTTCGTCACGCAGTGTCGGCAGGTCCTTGGCGCAGTAGTCGCTGCCAAGCGCCGTCAGCGCCTTGCACATCCCCTCCAGGCGTCCGTCGACCGCGTGCAGGTGATCGAGCAACTGGCCGATGGCACGCGCCACCGGGTCCGGCATGTCCTGACCGACGCCGTAGGCATCGAAGCCGATCTTCTCGGCCATCGCCTGGCGCTTGGCTTCCTGCTCGTCATCGGACTTGACGATGATCTTGCCGGGAATCCCCACCGCGGTGGCACCGGCCGGCACCTCCTTGGTCACCACGGCATTGGAGCCGATCTTGGCCCCGGCGCCGACGGTGAACGGCCCCAGCACCTTGGCCCCGGCGCCGACCACCACACCGTCTTCCAGAGTCGGGTGGCGCTTGCCCTTGTTCCAGCTGGTGCCGCCCAGGGTCACCCCCTGGTACAGCGTCACGTCGTTACCGATCTCGGCGGTCTCGCCAATGACGATGCCCATTCCGTGATCGATGAAGAAACGCCGACCGATCTTCGCCCCCGGATGGATCTCGATACCGGTCATCCAGCGACCGAAATTGGAGACTACCCGCGCCGGCCACTTCCAGCCCGAGCGCCACAGCGCATGGGCCAACCGGTGCAGCCAGACCGCATGCAACCCCGGATAGCAGGTCACCACCTCGAAGGCATTACGCGCCGCCGGATCACGGTGAAAAACGCTCTGGATATCTTCTCGCATGCGTTCAAACATCAGACTTCCCCTGCTTGTGAGGCTCTCCACGCACGGCCTTCTCCGTCTCGGTAAGGATGCCGCGCAGGATGTTCATTTCCAACTTGCTCACCGCACTGCGCCCGTAAAGACGACGCAGGCGAGTCATCAGGTGCCGTGGCTTCTGCGGATCGAGAAAACCGATCATCACCAGCACGCGACGCAGATGGCCGTAGAAGGACTCCAGCTCATCCGCGGTCGCCGCCTGGGAATTGAGCATCGCCGTGGTTTCCAGCTTCTCCACCTTGGTCGGCAGACTCGAAGCGGTCAGCCAGGCCATGCGCACTTCATAGGCCAGCACCTGCACCGCCGCAGCCAGGTTCAGCGAACTGAACTCCGGATTGGACGGAATATGCACGTGGTATTGACATCGCTGCAGCTCCTCGTTGGTCAGGCCGGCGTACTCGCGGCCGAACACCAACGCCACCTCACCCCCAGCGGCCGCCTGCTCGCAACTGGTCACACCGCACTCACGCGGATCGAGCAAGGGCCAGGGAATGCGTCGATCACGCGCACTGGTGCCGACCACCAGGGTGCAACCGACCAGCGCCTCCTCCAGCGTGTCGACCACCTGCGCGGCGTCCAGCACATCGGTCGCACCGGAGGCCCGCGCAACGGCATCGCCACTCGGGAAATCCTCGGGCGCCACCAGCACCAGACGCGACAGGCCCATGTTTTTCATTGCCCGCGCGGCACCGCCGATATTGCCCGGATGACTGGTACCCACCAGAACGACGCGAATTTTGTCCAGCAACGCAGCCACTCTCAGAAACGATTAGGGGGCAACGATCTTACCCAAGCCCTTGCGTGATTGCCATGCGAGGTACAGACGGCGCTTCATCAAGAACGGTTTTCTGCTAACATGGCCGGCTTTCTTTAACGCCCCAGGTGAACCTCCCATGCAGCCCATGCTGAATATCGCCCTGCGCGCCGCTCGCAGCGCCGGTGAAATGATCTTTCGCTCCATCGAGCGCCTGGATGTCATCTCGGTCGACGAGAAGGATGCCAAGGATTACGTCACCGAGGTCGACAAGGCCGCCGAGCTGATGATCGTCCAGGCCATCCGCAAGGCCTACCCGACCCACAGCTTTCTGGGTGAAGAAGGCGGCGTGCTGGAAGGTAGCGGCGATGGCGCCGATTATCAGTGGATCATCGACCCGCTGGACGGCACCACCAACTTCGTCCGCGGCGTACCGCATTTCGCCATCAGCATTGCCTGCAAGTATCGCGGCCGCCTCGAGCACGCCATCGTCCTCGACCCGGTGCGCCAGGAAGAGTTCACCGCCAGCCGCGGCCGCGGTGCAGCCCTTAACGGTCGCCGCCTGCGCGTGAGCAATCGCAAGAGCCTCGAAGGCGCCCTGCTCGGCACCGGCTTCCCGTTCCGCGACGGCCAGCTCGACCACCTGGACAACTACCTGAACATGTTCCGCAGCCTGACTGGCCAGACCGCCGGCATCCGCCGCGCAGGCGCTGCAAGCCTGGACCTGGCTTACGTTGCGGCCGGCCGCTTCGATGCATTCTGGGAATTCGGCCTGTCCGAGTGGGACATGGCCGCAGGCGCACTGCTGATTCAGGAAGCAGGCGGCCTGGTCAGCGACTTCAGCGGCGGCCATGAATTTCTCGAGAAGGGTCAGATCGTCGCCGGCAACACCAAGTGCTTCAAGGCCGTGCTGACTGCGATTCAGCCGCACCTGGCACCGTCGATGAAGCGCTGAGCCTCCATCGAGCAATAAAAAATCGCCCAGAGCGATTTTTGACGTCGCGCAGCGACGGCCCGTAGGGTGGCCGCCAAGGATGGCAGGCCACAAAAAAACGCCCCGAGGGGCGTTTTTTATTGAGCGCAGTTCTTACTGAGTCTGCTGCACCAGCACCAGCTCACCCTGCTTGTTCAGCGGAATCTGGCTGCCCGGATCACGATCCATACGCACCGTGCCGATCTTCTCGCCCACCTGATACTTCACGTCGTAACCCACCAGCTTCTCGCTGGTATCGGTCACGGTATTGCAGCGGGTTTCCGTGGTGGTATAGGTATCGCGCTGCTGCATGCCTTCCTGAATCTTGTTGCCGGCATAGCCGCCACCGACCGCGCCGGCCACCGTGGCGATCTTCTTGCCGCTGCCGCCACCGACCTGGTTACCCAGCAGACCACCGGCAATGGCACCAATGGCGGTACCGGCGATCTGGTGCTGATCCTGCACCGGTCGCTGACGCGTCACGGTGACGTCCTTGCACACTTCACGCGGGGTCTTGATGGTTTCCTTGACCGGGGTCACCGCCAGCACCTCGGCATAGGACGGACCACGATCCACCAGACTGTAAGTAGCGACCGCGCCACCTGCCGTAACACCCACCGCGCCCAGCACGGCACCTACCAGCATCGACTTGTTCATGATTTGTTGTCTCCTAGGCTCGGCGCCTCGCGCCCTTCTCCTTGCCTAGGACAGCAAAAAGCCGCGAAAAGTTCGACTTTTCGCGGCTTGGTCTGCCTTACATGAACTGCGTCACAGCATCAGGGACGACCGTCGTCGACCTCGGCGTCAGCCACCGGCGGGATCAGGTCCTCCACGCTGAGCTTCAGCCACACCAGCACCGTGGCGCCGATATAAACCGACGAGTAGGTACCCACCACCACACCGACCAGCAGAGTCAGGGCGAAGGCGGCCAGCACGTCACCACCGAAGAACAGCAGCGCCAGCAGTGCCAGCGCAGTGGACAACGAGGTGGCGATGGTGCGCATCAGCGTCTGAGTGATGGAGATATCGATGTTCTCGATCAGCGACGCCTTGCGCAGCACGCGGAAGTTCTCGCGGATGCGGTCGTAGATGATGATGGTGTCGTTCAGCGAGTAGCCGATCATCGCCAGGATGGCAGCCAGCACGGTCAGATCGAACGGAACCCGGAAGAACGCCAGCACGCCCAGGGTGATGATCACGTCATGCACCAGGGATGCGATGGCGCCAACACCGAACTTCCACTGAAAGCGGAATGCCAGGTACAGCATGATGCCGCCCAGCGCCAGGAGCATGGCGATGCCGCCCTGGTCGCGCAGCTCTTCGCCAACCTGCGGACCGACGAACTCGACCCGCTTGACCTCGAAACGGGTGGTGCTGTCGACCTTGCGCAGCGCCTCGGCAACCCGACTGCCCAGATCCGGGTCATCCCCGGCCAGACGCACCAGCACATCGGTGCTGGCGCCGAAGCTCTGCACCACGGCATCGGTATAACCGGCCTGACCCAGCTCGCGCTTGATCACCTCGAGATCCGCGGCCTGCTCGTATTGCAGCTCGATCAGGGTACCGCCGGTGAAGTCCAGGCCGAAGTTCAGCCCCTTGGAGAACAGAGCCCCCAGGCCGACCACGGTAAGCACCAGGGTCATGGCGAAGGCGATATTGCGTACCGCCATGAAACGAATGGTTGATTTGATCATGGCTGCACCTCAGATCCACAGCTTCTTGAAGTTACGGCCACCGAAGATCAGGTTGACCAGACCACGGGTGAACATGATGGCGGTGAACATCGACGTGATGATGCCCAACGACATGGTCACCGCGAAGCCCTTGACCGGGCCGGTCCCCATGGCGAACAGGATGCCGCCGACCAGCAGGGTGGTCAGGTTACTGTCGAGAATCGCCGAGTAGGCGCGGTCGAAACCCTCATGGATGGCACGCTGCACGTGCAGCCCGTTGGCCAGTTCCTCGCGTATGCGCGAGAAGATCAGCACGTTGGCATCCACCGCCATACCCAGGGTCAGCACGATACCGGCGATACCGGGCAGCGTCAGCGTCGCGCCAATGGCCGACATCAGCCCCACCAACAGTACCAGGTTGAAGGCCAGCGCCACGGTCGCCAGCACGCCGAAGAAGCGGTAGATGGCGATGATGAACAGCGCCACGAAGATCATCGCCCACTCGGTGGACTCGATACCCTTGGCGATGTTTTCGGCACCCAGGCTCGGGCCGATGGTGCGCTCTTCAGCGAAGTACATCGGCGCGGCCAGGCCACCGGCACGCAGCAGCAGCGCCAGTTCCGAGGACTCTCCCTGGCCGTTCAGGCCGGTGATGCGGAACTGGCTGCCCAGCGCCGACTGGATGGTGGCCAGGCTGATGATCTTCTTCTCTTCGACGAACGAAGAGACGGCGACTTCCTGCTCGACACCATCGACGGTCTGACGCACGTAGCGGGTGACCGGCTTCTGTTCGATGAAGATCACCGCCATGCTGCGGCCAACGTTGTTGCGCGTGGCGCGGTTCATCAGATCGCCGCCATGGCCGTCGAGGCGGATGTTCACCTGCGGGCGGCCGTTCTCGTCGAAGCTGGCCTGGGCATCGGTGACCTGGTCACCGGTGATGATCAGCTCACGCTCGAGCTGCACCGGCGGACGCCCCTCCTCGCGGAAACCGAAGGTCTCGGTTGCACCGCGCGGCGCGTCGAGATCGGCCTGCAGGCGGAACTCCAGGTTGGCGGTCTTGCCGAGGATACGCTTGGCTTCGGCGGTATCCTGCACACCCGGCAGCTCGACCACGATGCGGTTGGCACCCTGACGCTGCACCAGCGGCTCGGCCACACCCAGCTCGTTGACGCGGTTACGCACGGTGGTGAGGTTCTGGCGAATGGAGTATTCGCGAATCTCGGCAATCTTCGCCTGAGTCAGCGCCAGCTGCAGCACCTGCTGGCCGCCGCGCTCGACGGTGGTCAGCTCGAAATCGTTGTAGTCCTTGCGGATCAGACGCTGGGCTTTTTCCAGCGTATCGCTGTCGGCGAAGCCGAGCTGAATACGGCCGCCCTGCTCCGGCATGCTGCGGTAGCGGATGCGCTCCTTGCGCAGCAGGCTCTTGATCTCGCCTTCGTAGACCTTGCGCCGCACATCCAGCGCCTTGTCCATGTCCACTTCCAGCAGGAAGTGCACACCACCGGACAGGTCCAGGCCAAGCTTCATCGGGCTGGCGCCCAGGCTGCGCAGCCAGTCGGGAGTGGTTTGTGCCAGGTTCAGCGCCACCACGTAGTCGTCGCCCAGCACGCGGCGGACGATGTCCTTGGCCGGCAACTGGTCATCCTGCTTGGTCAGACGGATCAGACCGCCACGGCCGCGCTCATCGAGGCTGGCAGCCTTGACCTGGATGCCGGCGTCCTGCAGCGCCTTGCTGGCGCGCTCGACGTCGCCCTGCTCGATGCTCAGCGCCGAACTGGCACCACTGATCTGCACGGCCGGATCATCCGGATAGAGATTAGGGATGGAGTAGACCAGGCCGATCGCCAATACGGCGAGAATCAGCAGGTACTTCCAAAGGGGATATTTATTGAGCATGAACGAGCCGCCCGCTTATGACGCGGGGCGCTAAAAGCGCCCCGTCGAATGAAAACTAGAAAGAACCGAAGTCAGATGGCTTTCAGCGTGCCCTTGGGCAGAGTGGCGGCGATGGCCTGCTTCTGGAACTTCAGCTCGACGGTGTCGGACACCTCGATCACCACGAAGTCGTCGGCAACCTTGGAGACCTTGCCGGCGATGCCGCCGCTGGTCACCACCTCATCACCCTTCTGCAGGCTGCTGAGCAGGTTCTTGTGTTCCTTGGCGCGCTTGGCCTGCGGACGCCAGATCATCAGGTAGAAAATGACCAGGAAACCGATCAGGAATACCCACTCGAAACCGCTGCCGGCAGGGCCAGCAGCCGCAGTGTCAGCGTAGGCGGCGGGAATGAAAAAGCTCATGTAACACTCCTAATGGAAAGGATCTTCAAACGTTCGGGAAATCAGTCCAGCGGCGGCACGGGCAGGCCGCGCTTGGCATAGAAGGTTTCGACAAAGGCGGCCAATGTACCCTGTCCGATAGCCTCGCGCAAACCAGCCATAACACGCTGATAATGCCGCAAGTTATGGATGGTATTGAGCATGCTACCGAGCATTTCGCCGCACTTGTCCAGATGATGCAGATAAGCGCGCGAGAAGTGTTTGCAGGTGTAACAGTCGCAGGTCGGGTCCAGCGGCGAATCGTCGTGCTTGTGCACGGCATTGCGGATCTTCACCACGCCGGTATCGACGAACAGGTGGCCGTTGCGCGCGTTACGCGTCGGCATCACGCAATCGAACATGTCCACGCCACGGCGCACGCCCTCGACCAGGTCTTCCGGCTTGCCCACACCCATCAGATAGCGCGGTTTGTCGGCCGGCATGTGCGGCGGCAGGAAGTCCAGCACGCGGATCATTTCTTCCTTCGGCTCGCCGACCGACAGCCCACCGATGGCCAGGCCGTCGAAACCGATCTCGCACAAGCCCTCCAGCGAGCGCATGCGCAGCTCTTCGTGCATGCCGCCCTGGACGATGCCGAACAACGCCGCCGTGCTCTCGCCATGGGCGGTCTTGGAGCGCTTGGCCCAACGCAGCGACAGCTCCATGGAGCGCTTGGCCACATCGAACTCCGCCGGGTACGGCGTGCATTCGTCGAAGATCATCACGATGTCCGAGCCCAGGTCGCGCTGCACCTGCATCGACTCTTCCGGGCCCATGAAGACTTTGGCGCCATCGACCGGCGAGGCGAAGTAAACGCCCTCTTCCTTGATCTTGCGCATCGCCCCCAGACTGAACACCTGGAAACCGCCGGAGTCGGTGAGGATCGGCCCCTGCCACTGCATGAAATCATGCAGGTCGCCATGTTTCCTGATCACCTCCATGCCCGGGCGCAGCCACAGGTGGAAGGTGTTGCCGAGGATGATCTGCGCGCCGATGTCTTCAACGTCACGCGGCAGCATGCCCTTGACCGTGCCGTAGGTGCCCACCGGCATGAAGGCGGGCGTTTCCACCACGCCACGCGGGAAGGTCAGGCGGCCGCGACGGGCCTTGCCGTCGGTAGCCAGCAACTCGAAGGACATGCGACAGGTGCGCGACATACTCAAACCTCGGGCCCGCGCGCGGCGGGGTTGCGGGTGATGAACATGGCATCACCGTAACTGAAGAAGCGATAGCCCTGCTCCACCGCCGCGCGGTAGGCGGCCATGGTCTCGGCGTAGCCGGCGAAGGCCGACACCAGCATCAGCAGGGTCGACTCGGGCAGGTGGAAGTTGGTGACCAGGGCGTCGACCACATGGAAGGGCCGGCCCGGATAGATGAAGATGTCGGTATCGCCGCTGAACGGTTTCAACTCACCGCTCTGCGCCGCGGTTTCCAGGGAGCGCACGCTGGTGGTGCCGACGGCCACCACACGACCGCCACGGGCGCGGCAGGCCGCCACGGCATCGACGACCTCCTGGCTGACCTCCAGCCACTCGCTGTGCATGTGGTGATCTTCGATGCGCTCGACCCGCACCGGCTGGAAGGTACCGGCACCAACATGCAGCGTCACGAACGCTGTTTCCACACCCTTGTCGCGGATCGCCGCCAGCAGTTCGTCATCGAAGTGCAGCCCCGCGGTGGGCGCCGCCACCGCGCCCGCCTTCTCGGCGTAGACGGTCTGATAACGCTCGCGGTCGGCCTCGTCATCCGGTCTGTCTATATAAGGCGGCAGCGGCATATGCCCGACCCGCTCCAGCAACGGCAGCACCGGTTCGGCGAAACGCAGTTCGAACAGGGCATCGTGACGGGCGACCATTTCGGCTTCGCCACCACCATCGATGAGAATCTGCGAACCGGGCTTGGGCGACTTGCTGGAGCGCACGTGCGCCAGCACCCGATGCTGATCGAGCACGCGCTCCACCAGCACTTCCAGCTTGCCGCCGGACGCCTTCTGGCCGAACAGCCGCGCCGGAATCACCCGGGTGTTGTTGAACACCATCAGGTCACCGGGGCGCAGTTGCTCCAGCAGATCGGTGAACTGGCCATGACGCAGCGCCCCGCTCGACCCATCCAGCTGCAACAGGCGACTGGCCCGGCGCTCGGCCAGGGGATGACGGGCGATCAGCGACTCGGGAAGATCGAAGTGGAAATCGGCAACACGCATGATTCGATTCGGAGGGGGTATTTCTGCAGGGTGGCAAAGCTTACCGGATTTCCCCTTGGCCGGCCACGTGGGCTGTCCCCGGGGGCCAACGCTACGGCGCGTAGCGCACGACGATTCGCGCCAGGGTGCCGTCCGCCTGGATTTCCCTGATGGCCGCATTCAACGCCTGCAGCCGATCGGCATGAGCACGATGCAGGCGAATTCGCAGTTGGACACGATGGATTACCGGCCCCTCCTCGACCTGCCAGCGAGGTGATCGCAGCTGGGCATTGCTGTGCGTCAGGTAACGCCACTCCAGGCGGTCGATGATGCCGGCCTCGCTGTGCCGCTGGGCGACGCGGTAGATCAGTGCGAACGCATCGGCGCCATCGTTGCGCTGGAAGTACTCGCTGCCGAAATAGCCATAGCCACGCACCGTGGCAATCGAGCGCCCGCGCAGGTCCTCGACCTGCCGGTAGGGGAAGGCCGCACCAGGGGCGAACAGCAGCATCTCATCGGCCTCGAGCACCGGCACCGACCACACCGATACATCCGCCTGCTCGGGCTCGGCACGCCAGCTCTGGCTCACGCAACACTCAAGCTGCAGTTGCCCTTCGCGAAACAGTTTCTGGGTACGCAGCGGCGGCAGCGGGTGGCTCGCCTGCAACTCCTCCGGCAGGCGCTCGTCGAGGGCGAGCATGAAGTCATGCAGGATGCCGCTGACCTGGCCGTCGCGCACTATCCAGTACGGCTCCCAGCTTTCATCGGTAACGGCATAGGTGAGCGTGCCCGCCAAGGCCGCAGGAGAAATCAGCAGACCGGCGATGATCGCCCGGCACAAGACTCTGAGCACACGCCCTCCCGCTCGACTACAGATCCCAGACCACCCCGTCCAACTCGGCGCTCTCGATGACAGGCGCAATCTTAGTCGCAAGGCCGCCATGAAAAACCGCCACCCCATCAGCCCCTGAACACGCATGGCACCGTTGCCGAGGGGCTCGATACCGACGCCGATTGACCGGCGCAGGGTGCGTCCCTATACTGCGCCGCCATTGTGCCCCGGTGGCGGAATCGGTAGACGCGGCGGATTCAAAATCCGTTTTCGAAAGGAGTGGGAGTTCGAGTCTCCCCCGGGGCACCAAGAATCAAACGAAAGGCCTTGATTTTCAAGGCCTTTTTTTATGCCTGGCGTAATCTTGGCGTAACGACTATTAAGCCGCTCAGCAGCCGAATCGCAGGCACAAGAAAAGGCCCGGCGCCGCAGGAAATCCCCACGGCGCCGGGCCTTTTTGCTGCAATGGACAAGAACACTGTATAGAAATACAGTATTCATATGGACCTTCACGACCTTGCGCACAAGCGCCTCGAACTCAGCCGATGGCTGGCCGCCTATCAGGACGACACCGCCTGGCGGAACATTGAGGCCGAGCACTATGCCTATCTGCGCGACAGGGCAAACGAGCTGCTGCAGCTCGGCGAGGTCTCGACCGACACGCGCAACCGCATCGCCGAGGCCGCTTTCGAGAAGTACCAGGCCTATCTGCGCCTGAACACTGCAGCCGAAACCCAATGGGCCTGGCACTACGAGTATCTGGTGCATGAGGCCGAAACGCTGATCGGCAAAATCGGCGGCGAAGGCCACCTGTTCGCGCACCCTGATCGGCAGCTGATGGGCTGCATCAGCGTGACACCCGGGGTCGTGCCTCGCCTGATCCGCTACGTCGACTATGATCCGGTGGTTGTCGGGATCGTCGACGGCCTGCTCATCAAGCGGCCGGATGCCGAGCCCTGGCGCATGACCCTGATCCGCAACCCGAACGCCAAGCGCTGGGCTGCAGGCTAACCAGCAGGAGGCGCGCATGTGCGGCCGCTACGTTTCCCCCGATGATCGTGCGATCGAGCGCTACTGGCACATCGGCGCGCGCAACTCTGGCCAGTGGATACGCCGGTACAACGTCGCGCCATCCACCCAGGTGCCGCTGTTGCGCCTCAACGCCCAGGGCGAGCTGGAACTCGACGCGGCGCGCTGGGGGCTGGTACCGCACTGGTGGAACAAGCCCGCCCTACCAGGCCTGAGCTTCAATGCCCGCAGCGAGGAGGCCGCAAGCAAGCCGATGTGGCGCCAGGCGATCCGGGCACAGCGCTGCATCATGCCGGCGCTTGGCTGGTACGAGTGGAACGAGCAGCAGAAAGTGCGCAACCGCGCAGGCCGGCAGGTGAATCAGCCGTACTACCACCACGCCGCCGACGATAGCCCGCTGGCCATCGCCGGGCTGTGGTCGAGCTGGACGACGCCAGACGGCAAGCAGCTGCTGTCGTGCGCCCTGCTCACCAAAGAAGCGGCCGGGCCCGTTGCGGCGATCCACCATCGCATGCCCGTCATTCTGGCTCCCGAGCAGTTCGACCTCTGGCTATCGCCCGACAGCAGCCTCGAACAAGCTCATGGAGTGATCGCTGCCAGCCGGCAGGACTTCGAGGTCTACCCGGTCACGACCGATGTCGGTAACACCCGCAACGACTACCCGGAACTGCTGGAGCTGGTAGAGGTGGATTTCGGGGGGCGACGGTAGCCACGCGTTTCGCGCACATCCCACTCGCCGAGCTCATCGCGGACGATGCTGATGTCGCTCGGCGCCTCGACCGACAGTTTCACCTTGCCGCCTCTGATCTCACGGACATCAATCATGATGCCCTCGCGCTGCAGCTGCTCGAGAATCTTCACCGGGTCCGCGTCCTTCTCAACGTGCAGGAACAGCCGCTCGCCGACTCGACGCGATAGAACCAGATGCCGCATATGAATCTCCTTCCCTGAGAAAATCACCGAGTCCCGAGCATAGCCGACACGTCACCTGCACGTCTCGATTACAACTCCGCGCTTCAGCTGTCGGACTCGTACGCCGCAACACCCTCGCCAAACGAGATCCACTCCGACTCAGGCGCCGAAGCCTCGCGCATGATGAACAGCTCGACAGGCTTCCCTGCAGCAGGCTCGGCCGGCTTGATACGCGCCAGGCGGTGCGTCTTCACACCCAGGGTGTAGGAGCTTTCAGCCCGGTGGAAATCCCACAGGCCCCAGCCGCCAGACTCACTCAGCTTACGCTCAAGCTTGATCGGCCTCTTGCCGTTCACCCGGATCACCAGCACGGCAACACCCCTTCAAGGAAGAAAGCCGCAGTCTACCCCAACGACCACCAAACACCGGGCACAAAAAAAGGCCCGGTACCGCAGGGGCTCCCCCACGGCACCGGGCCTAATGTGTCTCACTGACAAGCGGCAACAGCGGCCTCCAGCCGCTTCTCGTAACCCTTGCGCTGCAGCCGCTCGGCGCGTAGCGCGCGCATCTGCTCGGCAATCGAGGCGCCGATGGGCAGCGAGTCGACCGCGAACGCAGGGCGCTGAACGCGCTCGGTCTTGCACGGAATCCGCACTGGCACCTCGACTCGCACCAGCTGCGGCTCGGGTGGTTCAGCGACCCGGACTGCGCAACCGGCCAGTAGCAGAGCCGGGACGATGAGCAGCCCCTTCATAGCCCGCGCTCCCGTTTCAGTTCATCGTCGAAGGCTGCCGAAGCTGCGGCGCAGACATCAGCACCGACCGGCGTGCGCTCCTGCATCACTGCCAGAGCCTGACGGTCTGCCAGTTGTGCCTCTCCCTCGGCCCGCTGCTGCACATCGCGCGCACGAGCGGAGCGCTCCTGCTCGGCGGCGCGCAGTTCAGCCAGGGCGCCGTTCTGCTCGATCACCTGGCCGAGCAAGTTGGTACGGGTAGTGCGGCAGGCGCCGAGCTTGTCGGCATCATCGCGCCGGGCTAGGCGCTCGGCCTCCAGCTCGGCCTGCAGGAAGCTGACACGGATCTGTTGCCCCGCCACCAGCAGCAGACCGAGCAGCAGCGCCCAACCCCAGGCTGGAATCAGTTTCAACCAGGTCATGCCAGCGCTCTCCGCACGCCTTCATCGATCACTTCCGCCTTGTAGGGCTGACCGCCGTTCTCGTGCTTGATGATCTCGACCACCAGCGCACGCAGCACCGGGCGCTGGCGGACGTCGATGACGGTATCGGATTTCACGCCGAGCGCCTTTGCGACGGCAGAAATGTAGGCCGCGGTATCGTTTTCGTTACCCGGCGCCCAGCGGTTAATGGTTTCGCGGACAGTATCGATGCCAGGGCCACCAACACCGGGCAGACCGTCTTTGCCGCGGTAGTTGAGCAGCAACTTGCCCAGGGCGCGGATGCCATTCTCCGGCGTGTCGAAGCGGGCGAAGCGCGGGCGCGGCACACCCAGCTCCAAGCCGATCTGCCCTTGCCAGTTGTTGCGCGGGTTGAAGTCGATGTTGCCGGGGTTGTTGTTGCGAACGCCACGAGGGGTGGACTTCGACATAGGTTTCTCCGGGCGTAAAAAAGCCCGCACGGCGGCGGGCTTGAGGCCATCAGGATGATAGTGAAATCGTGATACGCCTTAATCGGTCGGCCAGGGGTGCTCGGCCTGAATTTCGGCAAAGCGTGCCTGGCCTCGCACTTTTGCCGCCTCGGCGGCGACGGCATTGCCAAGCAGACTTTCGCGCTGCGCCTCTGCGAAGTAGCGGTCGCTGCCGGTGATCGGGTCGGCGTATGCGCGCAGGCGTGCGGACTCTATGTCTTCGCGGGAGAGCGGGGGCGGGTCGATCAGGATCGGCAGACCGTGCTCATCGTGGCTACGGATCTTCCCAGGCGCAGGATTGGCGATAACACTCAGATAACACGCGTCATCAATTGGAACAGCGTCAGCGGGAATATCACGATGCAGTTCCAACAGATAAGTGCTTCCGGTGGCTTTGCTGTATAG
Source organism: Pseudomonas sp. GD04158 (assembly GCF_029834875.1). NCBI lineage: Bacteria > Pseudomonadati > Pseudomonadota > Gammaproteobacteria > Pseudomonadales > Pseudomonadaceae > Pseudomonas > Pseudomonas sp. GD04158. The sequence goes on from NZ_JAODYT010000046.1 coordinate 34,387, forward strand.
GCGATTCATATACACCCCATTAGTTAAATAAATACTATAACGGCAAAAACCCAAATACGCCGGTGACACTAATGACTTCGCCCAATGTCAACGCCCCCTCGAAAGCCACCGGGTAGACTTTCCCATGCGAGGAAACCCGCACTACAGGCGCCTCATAGGGCACCCGGATGGCAGTGTCGTATAACGAAACGAAATAGGTTTTTATGATTCCAGATTCCAGGCTCGCAATTGTCAGTGGGTCGTTATAGCCGCCAGTTTCAGCACGACTGTCGCGAGTGATATCGAGCGACGCGGTGACGTTGGTTAGGTTCAGCCCGCAAGCATATGGAGTGCGCGGAACATAAAGCATGGCCTGGTCGGCGGCGATGCGCTGGAACTGGACGCCGCCGAAACGGACGTACTCGATATCGGTTTTTGCCCTGATTTTGTATGCGAAGCCTACCGATGCTGTATTCCCGAAGGTGTACTGGTTCCAGACGTCAACGACCGGCGAACCATCACCTCGATGAGCCTGATAAGACTCCTGCAAGATGATCGAACTACCAGAAAGCGCATCAAAAGAATTGGGTACCTGCCGGTAGTCGAGGAACACCTTATATTGATATGCGGTAACCGTACTGACGCCATCAACCTTGTGATTCCCACCGACTACCTCGCCTGCGCTAACCCATATCGGCGGAGACTCGTCCATAGTGTCACGCAAATTTATTCCACTGCCGTAGGCATTCACCCACGAAGAAGTTGAAGTGCCGACAGGGATAAGCCGCTCCCCGACAAAATCAAAAACACCATTACTCCACGCGACAGACTGTGGACCAACGCGCATCCGCACAACCTTGTCATGCAATGCGTCGAATGGAACACGCAAATAGACCGACTCACCGAGTCTCTTAGCATGAACGTCAGCTTGGGCGCTCCCCCCACAAAATCCTGCAACAAGAAGTACAACGACAAAAACTATTGAGAGCTCAACGCATCGGACGCCCGAACAAAATATAAACAATGGAAATTTCATCTTACCCCCTAGCGCCCGAGCGCGAAAAAAGAAAACCCCACGGTACCCGTCGAAGACTTTGCGTTGAACTGAGACAGATTGCTCTTTTGAACAGCTACAGACTCAACACCGATTGTGCCCGCATCACTACCAAGCACCTGAAAAACACTGTTTGGAAATGCAAGCGGATAACCATGCGTAGTCCCCGATGCCGTAGTAGCGGCGTTTCCCCACTGCAATATCAGTCCTGCCAGCCACGAAGGAAAAACTATATAACCATTATCCCCTAAACTGATCATAAATCCGAAGCGCAACTTAAGCGGCGTAACCGCTACATCATCCGACTCGCCTGCATTCACCTCGATCTGGGTGCCGATCCGCACGACACCACGAAGGGCCTCGGTAGCAGCCGCCGTGGCCAAACGGAACATTTTCCAGATAGACCCGACCAGCTGGTTTTTCTGCGCCTCGTCCGGCTCGTCACCCACCTCGCGCACCACGTTGAGGATTTCTTCGGTCACGTCGTTGCCCCACTGCGCCGGAATCAGCGAGCCAGGGGTTCCGTTCACTTGGTCTTCGTCGACGAACTGGCCGTCGACCAGGCCCACGCCTGGCACACTCTTCGGGTAATCCATCAGGGCGCCTCTTCGTACAGAATATGTTCAAGGGTGTGCGCCGGGGCGGCGCGTCTTACCAGGCACTCCAGTGCCTGCACGGGGTTTGCGCCGAAGCGCTCACCCCAGTAGCTCGCGCCGAAGCGGCGGCCGCCAGAGGGGCGCTCGCCGGCATACAGCGTCCACATGTGTTGCTGTGCCCAGGTGCCGAAGTGCGCGCAGCCAAAGCGCGCACGACCGAAGCGCGGGGCGCGATGGGCGACCACCTGGGGGTTCGGATAGCCCTGATCGCGGGCCAGTCGCTCGAAGTAGGCGGCCGACTGCCCGCCCAGGCCGACAAGGCGTTCCCTCACCGCCTTCTTGCGATCATCCAGGGCCGGCGCCGACCCGAGGCACGGGTCGGGCAGTTGCATGACGCGCTCCCAGTCGGGCAGCATCTCGTGCAGGGTCAGCGGATCGGCTTCGTTCAGCAGGTCGAAAGCGCGACTATCCGCGCGGGCCAGCTCGGGCGCCAGGCCGCGCAGGGCAGCGTCGACCTCGGGCACCAACTCGGCATCCCAGGCCGGCCCCGGCGGCAGCAGGGCGCGCAGCTGGGCGTGGTAGTCCGCCGCGTTTCTTACTGCCATAGGATGCCCCCGAAGGTCAGGACTTCATTGCCGGCGGCCTCCACGTTGGCAGGCGGCGCGACCAGCACATGGTCGCGCTCACCCTCGGCGGTACTGATCGCCTCGGCGATATGGGTGCGCAGCAGGGTCACGCCAGGCTCGCTCTCGCGATAGTGCAGATCGCGCAGGCTGGCTTCCACCGCCGCGCGGATCGCCGAGGAATCCGGCGTCAGCGCGATCTGGTAGACCACCGGCTTGGCGATGGGGGCCATCACATACAGCTCGGGGTCTACCGGCTGCAGCGGCTCGACGTAGGCCCGCACCTCGGCCAGCGCTGCGGGGTTCGGGATCGGGTCGGGGTCGCCGTCGCGCAGCACGAACAGGCCCACGGTGCCCGGCCCGACCCAGCGGCGGCGCACCCAGGCGCGGGTAACGCCGGGCACCTCAAGCGCCCAGGTCACGTAATCGTCGGCGTTGCCGCCATGGGGCAACTGGCGATAGGAACGGATCACCCGCACGCGCAGTGCCTCGATGCTCTCCTGATCGGTGCCGCCGGTCAGGCCGTCACCCGTCACGCTAAAGCCGTCGACAATACCCAGCACCGGCGACACCAATTTCAGCTTGGCGCCCGCCATGGTATTACCCAGCGCGCCCGCCTCGACCGCCTCAAGCGTGACGCTGCCGGCGTTGCCGGCCACCGTGGCGGCAACCTTGAATTGCACTCCATCGTCACGCTGTAGCAGCGTGCCGGCATCGAGCACGGCACCGACGCTGCCGGCAAAGCTGGCGGCGCCCGCTGCCGGAACGGCGGGAAGGCGGTCACGAATCGGCCGCAACTTGGCCAGGCGCAGCAACATTTCTTCTTCGCAGAGGTCGGGCAGCAGCTGATTGGCGACCCACTGCTGGTGGCCGTACAGGCCGAACACCGCACCAGACAGCGCGCGGGCGGCGACGCGGGCGTCGGAGTGACGCAAGCCACCCTCGCCGGCCAGGTCGGATTGCGCCCGGCTGATCAGCACGGGCAGGGTCGGGACGTTAAACGGCATGGATCACCTGCCAAAGGTTGTCGAGTTGAACCGTCACCCGCTCGCCTTCCGGCGTGGTCAGCACCAGGCGCATTTCCAGGCGGTCGACGCCGCGCGCGGTGGCAATGTCCAACGCCGCGACACGGCCGTCATCGAGCAGCCATTGCAGCGCCTCGCGGGCGTAGTCGCGGGCGTCACGCTCGGTCTGCGCGGTCAGGCTGCGGCGGCGCAGCAAGTAGAGGCGCGAGCCGATGCGGTCGTCGGCCTGGCTGGGGAAGCTGTCGCCCCACCAGCCATAGCGCTCGGCGTCGTCGAGCGGGTCGTCGACGCCGGCGCGGCGCCAGGTCAAAAGGCTGATGACCGCCGCGCGGTGCAGCGCGACGGTCTGTTCGTCGTGTTCGGTTATGGCCATGCTCAAGCCCCATTCGGTGCGG
>NZ_JAODYT010000047.1:0-37212 GCF_029834875.1 Pseudomonas sp. GD04158
CTCGACCACCGCCCGGCACAGGTTGGCGCGGGTCAGGTTGTCGCTGTCCATGCCCAGCAGACTGGCGCGTGCGTTCGGCAGGGCCGGCACCCGTTCGCCGTTGAAAAACGGCAGCAACAGCAGGCCCTCGGCGCCGATGGGCGCCTGCGCCACCAGGGCGTCGAAGCTGGGGATATCCAGTACCAGCAACTGCTGGATCAGCCCGCTGGCATTGGTCAGGTTCATGGTGCAGATCAGCGGCAGCCAGCCACCGCTCGATGAGCAGAAGGTGGCCACCTGCGCATGCGGGCTGACCGTCGGCTGATCGCTGTAGGCGTAGAGCGTGCCGGAGGTGCCCATGCTCATGGTGATCGCGCCGGGGCGGATATTGCCGGTACCGATGGCGCCCATCATGTTGTCGCCGCCGCCGCTGGCCACCACAGCATCCGGGTTCAGGCCCAACTGCCTGGCGATCTGCGGGCGGAGGCTACCCACTGGCTGATCCGACTCGATCAGCTCTGGCAGCGCGTCGCAAAGGCGCCCGCTGGAGTCGATGAAGTTCAGCAGCTCGCGGTCCCAGCTGCGCGTGCGCACGTTGAAATAACCCGTGCCGGAGGCGTCGCCGTACTCGCTGCAGGCACGGCCGGTGAGCCAGTGGTTGAGGTAATCGTGCGGCAGCAGGATATGCGCGATGCGGGAGAAGACATCCGGGTGCTGCTCCTGGGTCCAGAGCAGCTTGGACACCGTGTAGCCCGGCGCGATGGCCACGCCCAGACGCTGCAGCGAGCCGGCCTCGCCGCCGAGATGGTCCAGCAGGCGCTGGTTCTCGGTGCTCGACTCGGTATCGCACCAGAGCTTGGCCGGGCGCAGCACCGCGCCCTGTTCATCGAGCAGCACCAGGCCATGCTGCTGGCCGGACACGCCAATGCCGAGAATCCGCTCGCCGCTGATGCCGGCGGCTGCCAGCGCCTGGGCGGTCGCCTGCTCGAAGGCCTCCAGCCACTGCTGCGGCTGCTGTTCGCGGCGGCCATTGGCTGCGCTCAGCAGGGTATGGCTGGCGCTGCCGGCGCCGCGCACCTGGCCGCTGCCTGCGTCCAGCACCAGCGCCTTGGTGCCCTGGGTGCCGCAGTCGATACCGAGGTACATGCCTCAGTCGCCCAGCAGGGTCTGCAGGGTGCGCGTCACGCCGAGCTTGCGCAGGCTGTCGTAGCACAGCTCGAACGCCGCGACGAAGGCTGCCGACTGCGGGATCGCGGTGCCGAAGATCGCCTCGACGCCCAGCAGTCGTTCGCGCACCTGATCATCATCGGCCACCAGGGCCTGACAGAACTCGGCGCGCGGATCGGCGATCCGGTAGTGCGCGCCGTTCTCGTCGACGCCCTTGAGGTACAGCGCCCAGGCCGCGACCACCAGCGCCGCGCGCTCCAGCGGCCGGCCATCCTCGATCAGGCGGTTGAGGGTGGGCACGATGAACTTGGGAAACTTCGACGAACCATCGGAGCAGACCCGTTCCAGCTGGTCGGCGATGGCCTGGTTGGAGAAACGCTCGATCAGCGTGTCCTTGTAGGTGCTTAGGTCGATGCCGGGCACCGGCGCCAGTTGCGGGGTCACGTCCAGATCCATGAAGTCGCGCACGTAGCGGCGTAGCAGCGGGTCGTTCAGGGTCTCGTGGACGAAGCGATAACCTTTGAGAAAGCCCAGGTAGGTCAGCGCCAGGTGGCTGCCGTTGAGCAGCTTGATCTTCATCTCCTCGTAGGGCGCGACGTCGTCGGTGAACTGCACGCCGACCCGCTCCCAGGCCGGGCGGCCGCTGACGAACCTGTCCTCGACCACCCATTGCACGAAGGGCTCGCAGACCACCGGCCAGGCATCCTCGACGCCGTGCTGCTCGGCCAGTTGCTGGCGGTGAGCGGCGCTGGTCATCGGCGTGATGCGATCGACCATGGCGTTGGGGAAGCTCACGTGATGGTCGATCCAGGTGGCCAGCTCATGGTCGGCCAGGTGGGCGAAGGCCAGCAGCGCCTTGCGCGTGACATCGCCGTTGTGCGGCAGGTTATCGCAGGACATCAGAGTGAACGCCGGGATGCCGGCCGCACGACGTTTGGCCAGGGCGGCGCAGAGAAAGCCGAACACGCTCTGCGGCGATTCGGGGCGGCGCAGGTCGTGGGCAATGACCGGCAGCTCGGCAAGAAATTCGCCAGTGCTGTCGTCGATGCAGTAACCGCCTTCGGTGATGGTCAGCGAGACGATGCGAATGGCCGGGTCGGCCAGCTTGTCGATCAGCGCCTGCGGCGACTCCTCGGCCAGCAGCATGTCGCTGATCGCGCCGATCACCCGCACCGGCAGGTTCGCCTCGTCGCCCAGTTCCACCAGGGTGTAGAGGTAATCCTGGCTGGCCAGGGCGTCGCGCATGGCGCGGTCTTCGGCGCGCAGGCCGACCCCGCAGATGGCCCAGTCGAGGGCCTCGCCCTGGTTCATCAGGGCATCGGTGTAGGCCGCCTGGTGGGCGCGGTGAAAGCCGCCGACGCCGATATGGACGATGCCCTGGCGCAACGCGTCGGGGCTGTAAGCCGGCAGCGCGACGGCGCCGCCAAGCCGGGAAAGCTGCTGGCGATTGAGTTTCATCTGGAAAATCCCGTGATGGAGCGGCGTCAGGCGGCCTGCTGCAGTGGTTTGCCGATGGCGCGGCCGTCGGCGGCGAAGAGGTGGCAGTGCGCCGTGTCGAAATCCAGGGACAGGGCATCGCCATAACGTGGGGCGAAGTCGCCGCGCACGCGCACCGTGAGCATCTCGCCCGAGGTGCAGCGCACATGGCAGAAGGTGTCGCTGCCCAGGCGCTCGCTGACGTCGGCGGTCACCTGCATGCGGCCCGCGCCGGTGCTGACCACGTTGAGGTGTTCCGGGCGCACGCCAAGGGTCACGCTGCTGCCGATGCTGAGGCCGGCGGCGGACTGCGGCAGCGTCAGGTGCGTGCCGCATTCCAGCTGCACGTCGCAGCTGCCGGCCTCGACCCTGTTCAGGGTGCCGCGCAGGAAGCCCATCTTCGGCGTGCCGAGAAAGCCGGCGACGAACAGGTTGGCCGGGTGGTGATACAGCTCCAGCGGCGAGCCGACCTGCTCGACGCGCCCGCCATTGAGCACCACCACCTTGTCGGCCAGGGTCATGGCCTCCACCTGATCGTGGGTCACGTAGATCATGGTGGCCTGCAGCTCCTTGTGCAGCCGCGCCAGCTCCAGGCGGGTCTGCACGCGCAGGGCGGCGTCGAGGTTGGACAGCGGCTCGTCGAACAGGAAGATCTTCGGGTTGCGCACGATGGCGCGGCCGATGGCCACGCGCTGGCGCTGGCCGCCGGAGAGCTGCCTGGGTTTGCGCTCGAGCAGAGCGTCCAGCTGCAGGATGCGCGCGGCGTTGGCGACCTTCTCCGCGATTTCCTGCTTGTTCACCCGGGCCAGATCGAGGGCGAAGGACAGGTTCTTGCGCACGCTCATGTGCGGGTACAGCGCGTAGGTCTGGAACACCATGGCCAGGTCGCGTTTGGCCGGCGCCATGTCGGTGATGTCCTGGCCGTCGAGTTCGATATGGCCGCTGCTGACTTCCTCGAGGCCGGCGATCAGGCGCAGCAGGGTGGATTTGCCACAGCCGGACGGGCCGACGAAGACCACGAATTCGCGGTCGCTGATATCCAGATCGACGCCCTGGATGATCGCCGTGCCATCGAAGCCTTTTCTCAGGTTGCGGATCTTCAGATCGGCCATGTGCAAGGTCTCCCGTTATTTCACCGCGCCGAAGGACAGGCCGCGGACAAGTTGTTTTTGGCTGATCCAGCCGAAGATCAGGATGGGCGCGCAGGCCAGGGTCGAGACGGCGGAGAGCTTGGCCCAGAACAGGCCCTCGGGGCTGGAGTAGGAGGCCACCAGCGCGGTCAGCGGGGCGGCGGCGGAGCTGGTCAGGTTGAGCGACCAGAACGCCTCGTTCCAGCACAGGATCAGCGACAGCAGCATGGTCGAGGCCAGGCCGCCGCGGGCGATCGGCAGCAGCACGCGGACGATCTCCTGGCCGGTGCTGGCGCCGTCCAGGCGCGCCGCTTCGAGGATTTCCGCGGGGATGTCCTTGAAGTAGGTGTACACCATCCATACCAGGATCGGCAGGTTGATCAGGGTGTAGATGATGATCAGCACCAGACGCGAGTCGAGCAGGCCGAACTGCTTGGCCAGCAGGTACACCGGCACCAGCACGCCCACCGGCGGCAGCATCTTGGTCGACAGCATCCACAGCAGTGTGCGCTTGGTGTGGCGCGTCTCGAAGAAGGCCATGGAATAGGCGGCCGGCACGGCCAGCAGCATGCCCAGCAGGGACGCGGAGAAGGAGATCAGCACCGAGTTCCAGGCGAAGGCGAAGTAGTCGCTGCGCTCGTTGATGTGCAGGTAGTTCTCCAGCGTCGGCATGAAGATGAACTGCGGCGGCGTGGCGAAGGCGTCGATCTCGGTCTTCAGGCTGGTCAGCAGCATCCACAGGATGGGGAAGAAGATCACTGCGGCGATGGCCCAGCACAGCGAGCCGATCAGCAGGCTGTGCAGGCGCCGGGACTGTTTCAGGGTCAGCATGCTCTGCTCCTCACTGCCGCGCGGTCAGGTTCTTGCCGATCATGCGGATCAGCACGATGGCGGCGATGTTGGCGATGACCACCGCGATCAGCCCGCCGGCCGAAGCCATGCCGACGTCGAACTGCAGCAGGGCCTGGGTGTAGATCAGGTAGGCGAGGTTGGTCGACTCGTAGCCGGGGCCGCCGCTGGTGGTGGTGTAGATCTCGGCGAACACCGAGAGCAGGAAGATGGTCTCGATCATCACCACCACGGCAATCGGCCGCGCCAGGTGCGGCAGGGTCAGGTGCCAGAAGATGGCGATGGGCCCGGCGCCATCGAGGCGCGCGGCTTCCTTCTGCTCCTGATCCAGCGACTGCATGGCGGTCATGAGAATCAGAATGGCGAACGGCAGCCACTGCCAGGACACGATCAGGATGATCGAGAACAGTGGGTGGTGCGCCAGCCAGTCCACCGGCTGGGCGCCGAAGAACTGCCAGATGGCGGCGAGAATCCCCGATACCGGATGGAAGATCAGGTTCTTCCACAGCAGCGCGCTGACCGTGGGCATGATGAAGAACGGCGAGATCAGCAGCACCCGCACGATGCCGCGGCCGAAGAATTCGCTGGCCTCCAGCAGCGCCGAGATCAGCACGCCGAACACCACGCTGATCAGGAGCACGCTGCCCACCAGCAGCACGGTATTGCCGGCGCCGGAGAGAAAGGCGGCGTCGGTGACGAAGTATTCGAAGTTCTCCAGACCGACGAAATCGTTCTCGCCGGGGTAGAGCAGGTTGTAGCGGATCAGCGAGAAGTAGATGGTCATGCCCAGCGGCACGATCATCCAGATCAGCAGCAGGGCCACCGAGGGGCTGACCAGAAACCAGCCCGGCGCCAGACGCCGGGGCTTGCGCGCCAGCGGCGTGCCGGCCTGCGCGGCAGCAGGAGTATTGATGGCCGAAGAGTTCATCATGCCTCCGAGAACGGAATGGGGGTGGCGTTCCGCTTTAGCCCGTAGGGTGGGCTTCAGCCCACCACGAAGTCAGGGTGAAACGGTGGGCTAAAGCGGAACGCCGCCCGGCCCACCCTACAAGATGGCTACTTCGGATACCCGGCACGCTTCATTTCCCGTGTCGTACTCTGCTGCGCGGCCTGCAGCGCCTGCTGTGGCTGCATCTGCCCGGTCAATGCGGCGGTGAACAGCTTGCCGACCTGGGTGCCGATGGCCTGGAACTCGGGAATGGTCACCAGCTGGATGCCCACGTAAGGCACCGGCTTGGCGCTGGGGTCGGCCGGGTCGGCCTTCTGCAGCGAATCCAGGGTGACCTTGGCGAACGGCGCGGCCTGCATGTAGGCATCGCTGTAGGTCGAGGCGCGGGTGCCTGGCGGCACGTTGGCCACGCCATCGCGCTCGGCCACCAGCTCGGCATAGGCCTTGGAGGTGGCCCAGGCGCTGAAGGCCTTGGCGGCGTCCTTGGACTTGGAGCTGGTGGGAATAGCCAGGGCCCAGGAGTACAGCCAGGAGGCGCCCTTGTCGGTGACCTGGGTCGGCGCGAAGGTGAAGCCGACGGCATCGGCGACCTTGCTCTGCGAGGTGTCGGTGACGAAGGAGCCGGCCACGCTGGCATCGACCCACAGCGCGCACTTGCCGCTGTTGAACAGCGCCAGGTTCTCGTTGAAACCGTTGCTGGAGGCGCCGGGCGGGCCGTATTTCTTCATGTTGTCGACGTAGAAGTTCAGCGCGCTCTGCCACTCGCTGCCGGTGAATTCCGGCTGCCACTGCTCGTCGAACCAGCGCGCGCCATGGGCGTTGGCCAGGGTGGTGATAAGCGCCATGTTCTCGCCCCAGCCGGCCTTGCCGCGCAGGCACAGGCCGTACTGGCCCTTGTCCGGCTGGTGCAGCTTGGCGGCGAACTCGGCCATCTGCTCCCAGGTCGGTTGCTCGGGCATGTTCAGACCGGCCTGCTCGAACAGGTCCTTGCGGTAGTAGGTGATCGAGGCTTCGGCGTAGAACGGCAGGGCATACAGCGTGCCCTTGGCGGACAGGCCCTCGCGCACCGAGGGGAAGACGTCGTCGAGGTCGTAGTCGGCCGGCAGTTCGGTCATCGGCTCCAGCCAGCCCTTCTCGCCCCACAGCGCCGCCTCGTACATGCCGATGGTGAGCACGTCGAACTGGCCGCCCTGGGTGGCGATATCGGTGGTCAGACGCTGGCGCAGCACGTTCTCCTCGAGCACCACCCACTTCAGGCGGATGTCGGGGTTCTGCTCTTCGAAGGTCTTGGCCAGCCGCTGCATGCGGATCATGTCGCTGTTGTTGACCGTGGCGATGGTCAGGGTTTCGGCGCCGTGGGCGCCCGTGGCGAGGAACAGGCAAGAGGTTGCAAGGAGTGCTTTGACGGCGTGGTTCATGGCATTGAACTCCTCTTCCGCGCGCTGTGGCTGCGGAAGAACGTTATTGTTTTTGTTTCGCTCGGCCCGGATTACACCCCCGCACGCCGGTGCGGACAAATGCTTGAGGGCACAAAAACCGATACTTTTTTGCACTGATGGGCCTTGGGCAATGCTTCGCTCTGCCGGTGGCGAAGTGCTTTGCAGGCGCGGCTGGAGAAGGCGTAACTGGCAGCGGAGGCGCGCGCTAGACCGTGCTAGAGGCTGCCGCCGGAGAGGCTGGTGGCCGCGCCAGCGCGCGGGCCGCGCGGCTGGTGGCAGACGAGAATGGCCGATTTAGTACAGGTTTTGCTCGGTCAGGCGCTGCACCACCAGCTTGCGATAGCGCGACGGCGTCATGCCCTTGAGTTGCTGGAAACGCCGGTTGAAGTTGGAGATGTTGCTGAAGCCGGACTCGAAGCACACTTCGGTGACCGGCTTCTCGCTTTTGCTCAGCAGTTCGCAGGACTTGCTCACCCGCAGGCGATTGACGAACTCGACGAAGCCGCGGCCGGTGGCCTGCTTGAAGAAGCGCGAGAAATAGCTGGGGGTCATCCCCAGGTGTTCGGCGACCTCCTCCTGGCACAGATCCTGGGCGTAGTGCTGGAAGATGTAGTCCACCGCGCGGTTGATCCGCTCGACGTGCTGCTCGTCGCCCAGGTCCGCGGCGGTCATGGCCGAGAGCAGCTGGTAATCCTCGCTGGCGGCCAGCAGTTCGAGCAGGATGAAGAAGTGGCCGAGGCGGGTGATGCCGCGGCTGTCGGCGATCCTGCGCAGCAGCAGACCGGCCTCGCGGATCACCCGCGGATCGCGAAATTCGATGCCGAACTGGGCGCGCGCCAGCAGCGGCGCCAGGCTCTTGAGTTCGGCGAACACCGCCGAGCCCTGTTCCAGTACCTCGTCGGTGAAGTTGACCAGCATGTCGCGGGTTTCCACCACCTCGCCGTCCTCCACCTGGCTGATCCAGTTGTGCGGCAGGCCGGGGCCGGTGAGAAACAGGGTGTTGGGCGAGAAGTTGCCGATGTAGTCGCCGATGAACACCTTGCCCGAGCTGGCGACGATCAGGTGCAGCTCGTACTCCTTGTGGAAATGCCAGCGCACCAGCGGGCTGGGGAAACCATGCTGACGGTAGATCAGCGAATGGCCCTCATGGTCGTCCATCAGTTCGTAGGAGGGGTCTGCTGCACGGGAGATACGGGTCATGAGCGTCGCCGGTCGGTGCCTCGAGTGGCGATGTTTTAACACATCGCGCAGGCTCGCCAAGCCCGCCGCGCCCGGAGACGACGTGCGGGTGCTACAACAGGCTCAGCTGGGCGCCCGGCGGGCAGAACAACGAGCAGTCCAGGCTCAGCGGCTCGCGCTGGTCGAGCTGCAGGCGCCGGCGCGCCAGGCGAAAGCGCTGCGCCAGCAGATCGGCGAACTGGCCCTCGCCACGCATGCGGCTGCCGAAGCGGCTGTCGTAGTTCCTGCCGCCGCGGCTCTGGCGGATCAGGCTCATCACATGCTCGGCGCGCTCGGGGAAATGCGCCTGCAGCCACTCCTCGAACAGATCGGCGATCTCCAGCGGCAGGCGCAACAGCACGTAGCCCGCCGAACGCGCGCCGGCATCGCGCGCGGCTTCGAGCAGGTGTTCGAGCTCCATGTCGTTGATCATCGGGATCATCGGCGCGCACATCACGCTCACCGGCACCCCGGCTTCGTGCAGCGTGCGCATGGCGCGCAGGCGGGCGGCCGGCGCCGCGGTACGCGGCTCCATGATGCGTTTCAGCTCGTCGTCCAGGGTGGTCAGGCTGAAGGCCACGCTGACCAGGTTGTGGCTGGCCAGCTCGCTGAGCAGGTCGAGGTCGCGCAGGATCAGCGAGCTCTTGGTAATGATGTGCAGCGGGTGCCTGTAGCGCAGCAGAATCTCCAGGGCCTGGCGGGTCAGGCGCTGTTCGCGCTCGATCGGCTGATATGCATCGGTGTTGATGCCCAGGGCGATGGGCTGCGGCACGTAGCCGGGTTTCTGCAGCTGTTCCTCGAGACGGTCGGCCAGGTTGGTCTTGGCGATCAGGCGGGTCTCGAAGTCGATGCCCGGCGACAGGTCCCAGTAGGCATGGCTGGGGCGGGCGAAACAGTAGATGCAGCCATGTTCACAGCCGCGGTAGGGATTGACCGAGCGATCGAAGCCGACGTCCGGCGACTTGTTGCGGGTGATGGCCGTTTTCGCCAGCTCGCGCCGCACCTCGGTGGCCCGGCTGGGCGGGGTTTCCTCCTGATACCAGCCATCGTCCTGCGCCACCGAGCGGGTCGGTGCGTAGCGGTTGTGCGGGTTGCTGGCGGTGCCGCGGCCGCGCGGCGGAACAGGGGCTGGCATGTGTGTGATCCGAAATACTGTATGCATGAACAGTATCTGGATTGGCAGCAGGACGCCAGCCCCGCGCCTGGTTCAGTCGTCGGTTTGTGCCCGGCCGTTCGACCGGCCGGGCGCCGTCTCAAACTCGGGAAGCGGTCTGGCCGTCGACGGCTTCCTGCTCCGGGCGGCGTGCATAGCGCTGAGCCAGTACCGCACAGACCATCAGCTGGATCTGGTGGAACAGCATCAGCGGCAGGATCAGCAGGCCGATGCTGCCGCCGGCGAACAGCACCTGGGCCATGGGCACGCCGGTGGCCAGGCTCTTCTTCGAGCCGCAGAACACGATGGTGATGCGATCCTCCAGGTTGAAGCCCAGCCACTTGCCCAGCAGATGGGTGAGCAGCAGCGCCAGGGCCAGCAGCACGCAGCAGGCCAGCACCAGAGCCAGCAGGGTGACCAGTGGCACTTCCTGCCACAGGCCGCCGATCACCGCGGCGCTGAAGGCGGTGTAGACCACCAGCAGGATCGAACTCTGGTCCACGTACTTCAGCCAGCTCTTGTTCTTGTTGACCCAACCGCCGATCCAGCGCTGGGCGATCTGGCCGAGCACGAACGGCAGCAGCAGCTGCAGGCTGATCTTGCCGATGGCATCGAGGGTCGACCCGTTGGCGCCCTCGACGCCCATCAGCAGCGCCACCAGCAGTGGCGTGACGAAGATACCGAGCAGGCTGGAGGCCGCCGCGCTGCAGATCGCCGCCGGGATGTTGCCGCGCGCCAGCGAGGTGAAGGCGATGGCCGACTGCACGGTGGCCGGCAGGGCGCACAGGTAGAGCATGCCCAGATACAGCTCGGTGCCGATCAGCGGGGCCAGCAGCGGCTTGAGCAGCAGGCCGAGCACGGGGAAGAGTACGAAGGTGCAGGTGAACACCAGCAGGTGCAGGCGCCAATGCCCGGCGCCGGCCAGGATGGCCACGCGCGACAGCTTGGCGCCATGCAGGAAGAACAGCAGAGCGATGGCCAGGTTGGTGATCCACTCGAAGGCCACCGCCACCTGGCCACTGGCGGGCAACAGGGTGGCGATCAGCACCACGGCGAGCAGGGTCAGGGTGAAGGCATCGGGCAGCAGGCGGCGCAGGAACATGGCGAATCTCGGGCTTGCGATACAGGAGGGCGCCACACTATCGTCATCGAGAGCTTCCGACTAACGCCAAAGAGTCAGCTAGTGTCGCCAAACAGACATCCGGATACCGTCCATCGCAGCCTGCCCGAGCTGCCCAGCCTGCCCCGACCGCTCTACGGCCGGGTCGAGTCGCTGACCAACCGTGCGCTGACCTTTCGCCACACCCACCCTTGGGTGCAGCTCTCCTATGCCATCGCCGGGGTGCTCGAGGTGCAGACCGCCGGCGCCCGCTTCGTCGCCCCGCCGCAGCGCGCGGTGTGGGTACCGGCTGGCGTCGAGCACCGCGTGTTCAGCTCGCCGCGCACCGAGATGCGCAGCCTGTACATCGATGGCAGTGCAGTGCCCTGGGGGCCGGAGGAGTGCCGGGTGCTGGCGGTCAGCCCGCTGCTGCGCGAGCTGATTCGCCGCTTCAGCGATCTGCCGATCGAATACGACGAACAGGGTGCGCCGGGCCGGCTGGCCGCGGTGTTGCTGGATGAGCTGCAGGCCGCGCCGGCAGTGGCGCTGATGCTGCCGCTGCCGCAGGACGCGCGGCTGCGCGCGGTGTGCCAGGGCCTGGAGGATGCGCGCCTGCGCCAGCTCGGCCTGGGCGAATGGGGCGAGCGCCTGGGTGTTTCGGAAAAGACCCTGAGCCGGCTGTTCCTGCGCGAAACCGGCCTGAGTTTCCGCGCCTGGCGCCAGCGCCAGCGCCTGCTCGATGCGCTGACCCCGCTGGAGCAGGGTGAGCGCGTCACCGACGTGGCGCTGGCCTGCGGTTACGACTCGTTATCGGCCTTTATCGCCGCCTTTCGCCGCCAGTTCGGCGCAACGCCTGGGGAGTTTTTCCGCGAGTAAGGTCGAGGTGGGTGCAACTCGCCTGCATCAATCGCCACGAGTCGTAGGGTGGATTAGCCGCTTGTCGCGGGGGGGGGGGGGAAAAACGCTGCGGCTGCTGCGGCGTAACCCACCATCGGCGCAACGTCCATCGCCTGGTGGGTTACGTGGGGCGGCCATCCGAGCGCGCCACCTTATATCGGCGCTTGCGAAATCGGCGTTCTGCGCCGCTAACCCACCCTACGGAACTACCGAGCGGCCGTTGTGTAGCCCGGATGCAATCCGGGGCAGCGTGCCAAGCATTCCCCTACATCGTTACTCACTGGGTTTCTTCAATTTGGGATTGGGGAAGAACTGCACCGCCTGCACATTGGGATCGGCCGCCTTGGGCTTGAGGCCGCTGACGTTAACCCGGGTCGGCAGCTCCTTGGGCACCGAATTACCGCGTGCGTCGAGGGTGTCGGCGTAGCCGCACTTGACGCATTCGCGGTGCGGCACGCCGTCGACGTTCCACATCTTGATGCTGTCGGTCTCGCTGCACGCCGGGCACACGGCGCCGGCGATGAAGCGTTTCGGGGTGCTGTTCACAGGTGCATCGCTCATGCGGCCTCCTGGCTCAGGCCGAGGTGGCGCAGCAGGGCGTCGATGCTCGGCTCGCGACCGCGGAAGTCGACGAACAACACCATGGGCTCCTGCGAGCCGCCACGGGCGAGGATCGCTTCGCGGAAGGCGCGGCCGGTATCGGCGTTGAACACGCCTTCTTCCTCGAACTTGGAGAAGGCATCGGCGCTGAGTACTTCGGCCCACTTGTAGCTGTAGTAACCGGCCGCATAGCCGCCGGCGAAGATGTGCGCAAAGCCGTTGGCGAAACGGTTGTAGGCCGGCGGGCGCAGTACCGAGACCTCATTGCGCACGCCTTCGAGCACGTCCAGCACGCTGCGGCCGTCGCCGTGGCTGGCGTGCAGCTCGAAGTCGAACAGGGAGAACTCCAGCTGACGCACCATCATCAGCCCGGACTGGAAGTTCTTCGCCGCCAGCATCTTGTCCAGCACGGCCTGCGGCAGCGCCTCGCCGGTTTCATGGTGGCCGGAGATCAGCGCCAGGCCTTCGGGCTCCCAGCACCAGTTCTCCATGAACTGACTCGGCAGCTCGACTGCATCCCAGGCCACGCCGTTGATGCCCGAGGCGCCGGCGTGCTCGACGCGGGTCAGCAGGTGATGCAGGCCATGGCCGAATTCGTGGAACAGGGTGGTGACCTCGTCGTGGGTCAGCAGCGCCGGCTTGCCGCCGACCGGCGGGGTGAAGTTGCACACCAGGTTGGCCACCGGGGCGATCAGCTTGCCCTGGGCGTCGCGGCGCTTGTCGCGGGCGCCGTCCATCCAGGCGCCGCCGCGCTTGTTGGCGCGGGCGTAGAGGTCGAAGAAGAAGCGCCCGACGTGCTGGCCGTTCTCGGTGATCTCGAACAGGCGCACGTCCGGATGCCAGGTGTCGAAGCCTTTCAGCTCGCGAATCTCGATGCCGTAGAGCTTCTGCACGATGGCGAACAGGCCGCTGAGCACCTTGTCCACCGGGAACCAGGCGCGCACCTCTTCCTGGGAGATGCTGTAGCGCTGCTGGCGCAGCTTCTCGCTGTAGTAGCCGACGTCCCAGCTTTGCAGGTCATTCAGACCCTGCTCGGCGGCGAAGGCTTTCAGTTCGGCCAGGTCCTGCTCGGCGAAGGGTTTGCTGCGCACCGCCAGGTCGCGCAGGAAGCTCAGCACCTGGTCGGTGGATTCGGCCATCTTGCTGGCCAGGCTCAGTTCGCTGTAGTTGGCGAAGCCGAGCAGGCGCGCCAGTTCCTGGCGCAGGTCGAGAATCTCGGCCATCAGCGGGCCGTTGTCGTTCAGCCCGGCGTTCGGCCCCTGGTCGGAGGCGCGGGTGCAGTAGGCGGCGTAGACCTCTTCGCGCAGGGCGCGGTCGTCGGCGTAGGTCATCACCGCGTAGTAGCTGGGGAATTCCAGGGTGATCAGCCAGCCGTCCAGGCCCTTGGCCTCGGCGGCCTGCTTCATCTGCGCCTTGGCCGAGTCGGTCAGGCCGCTCAGCACGGCTTCGTCGGTGATGTGCTTGGTCCAGGCCTGGGTGGCGTCGAGCAGCTGGTTGGAGAACTTGCTGGTCAGCTCGGACAGGCGCATCTGGATCTCGCCGTAGCGCTTCTGCTGCTCGGCTGGCAGGTCGATACCGGACAGGCGGAAATCACGCAGGGCGTGTTCGAGGATGGTCTTCTGCGCCACGTCGAAATCGGCGGCCGCCGGGCTCTGCGCCAGCGCCTCGTAGGCCTGGAACAGCGGCTTGTTCTGGCCCATTTCGGTCCAGTACTCGGACAGCTTGGGCAGGCAGGCCTCGTAGGCGGCGCGCAGCTCGGGGCTGTTGCACACCGAGTTGAGATGGCTCACCGGACTCCAGGCGCGGCCCAGGCGTGCGCCCAGTTCGTCCAGCGCCAGCACCAGACCGTCCCAGCTCGGGTTGGCCTGCTGCGCCTCGAGCAGCTTGGCGATGGCGGCGCGGCTGTCGGCCAGAATCTGGTCGACGGCGGGCTCGACGTGCTCCGGTTTGATCTGCGAGTAGGGCGGCAGGTCGAAGTCTTGCAGCAGGGGATTGTTCGCGGTCACGACGAGGCACCTGTGGCGAATGAAGATAGGATTGTGACCCCGGGGCGTTGCTGAATAATTCCCGGGGAGATGACAACCGACATGGGGCTCATCTTAATTAGAATCAAGCCTTCCCGCAGCCTTGGAGATTTCTATCGTGGCGATTCGCAGTTTCCAGCAATACACCCCGCAGCTCGGTGAACGAGTCTTTGTCGACGCCAGCGCGGTGGTGCTGGGCGACGTGGAAATCGGCGCCGACAGCTCGGTGTGGCCGATGGCGGTGGTGCGCGGGGACATGCACAGCATCCGCATCGGCGCGCGCAGCAGCGTGCAGGACGGCAGCGTGCTGCACATCACCCACGCCGGGCCGTTCAACCCGGCCGGCTATCCGTTGATCATCGGCGACGAGGTCACCATCGGCCATAACGTCACCCTGCATGGCTGCACCCTGGGCAACCGCATCCTGGTCGGCATGGGCAGCATCGTCATGGATGGCGCGGTGGTCGAGGACGAGGTGGTGATCGGCGCCGGCTCCCTGGTGCCGCCGGGCAAGCGCCTGGAAAGCGGCTACCTGTACGTCGGCAGCCCGGTGAAGCAGGCACGCGCGCTGACCGAGCAGGAGCGCAGCTACTTCGCCTACAGCGCGGCCAACTACGTGCGGCTGAAGGATCTGCACCTGGTCGAGGGGTATGACGGTTGATCGATATCCGCCCCATCACCTCCGCCGATTTCGATCAGGTCTGGACGATCATCCGTGACGTGGTGCAGGCGCAGGAAACCTACGCCTTCGACCCCGACATGGATCGCGACGCGGCCTGGAAGATCTGGGTCGAACTGCCGCGCGCCACCTTCGTTGCCGCAGAGGCTGGGCAGATTCTCGGCACCTACTACATCAAGGCCAACGCCGCCGGCCCCGGCGATCACGTCTGCAACTGCGGCTATATGACCGCCCCGGCCGCCCGTGGCCGCGGCATCGCCAGCCGGCTCTGCGCCCATTCGCTGCAGGTGGCGCGCGAGCTGGGCTTCAGCGCCATGCAGTTCAACAGCGTGGTGGCCACCAACACGGTCGCCGTGGCGCTATGGCAGAAGCACGGCTTCGAGATCGTCGGCACCCTGCCCAAGGCCTACCGCCATGCCCGCCATGGGTTGGTGGATTGTTATGTGATGTTTCGAAGCCTGGCCTGAGAATCCTCACGAGCCTGAGGATTTCTGCTCCTGGGCCATCTCACGCGGCGGCAATCCGCACGATCGTGAGGATTTTGCGCAAGCCGCCTTCTTCGGTGCGCTGGCCAACTCGCCTTCCATTTGACGGATAGCTCGGGATCGGACCGAGTCGCTTCTAACCGGCCCCTGCGATGGTTAAGCTCGCCCCTTGCGCAGGACATCGCCCACGACAAGGATTTCCCATGACCCAGCCCAACCCATTCGCCCCCGAACAACCCGCGCCTAGCGCTGCCTTGCGCCAACCGTCTGCCCTGCCTTTGCAATTGGCTGGCGTGGTTCTGGCGGCGGGCCTGATCGGTGTTCTGGTTTCGCTGATCGGCGGGTTGGTCAACGTTGGCCTGAACGACTCCGGTGCCTGGTTGCGCTATGCGGCGGTCTACTGGGTCACCCATCTGCTGATGGCCGGGCTGGGTGCCTATTGGCTGGCGCAGGCCTATCTGGAGCGTCATGGTCTGGAGGGCTATCGCCAGCCGGCTGGCTTGCTGGCCAGCTATGGCCTGACCTACCTGCTGTTGGGCTGGGCGATCGGTCATGTGTCCGGCCTCCTCTACATATGGATCTACGATCAGGTGGGTTTCTACGACAGGTACTGGCTGGTTAATCTGGGCATGTGGCTGTTCGGTTTGCTGGGCTTCTGCCTGCAGGTGTTGCTGCCGCTCTGGCTGCTTTTGCATCTGTTGCGCGACAAGGCCGAGGTGGCCGACGGCGCAATACAGGTTTCGGCGGTGAAGCTGGCCTGCTGTTTCGCCCTGGCCCTGGCGGTGGCGTACCTGCAACTGGCGGGGCTGGCCACGCGCTTGTGGAGCGGGATGGGCGCTGGCTATGCGCTGGAGGGCTGGGAAGGAGCGATCAACCTGGCGCAGGCAGTGGTCGTCGCACTGGTGGCGTTCTTCGCCGCACGCTCGGCGTTGCCGCAGCAGGTGCGCGGTTTCAGAGGCGGTCGCCTGGCGCTGGCGGTGCTGATCACGCTGGCGCTGTGGATAGCCAGTGCGCTGCTCGGCGCAATTGTCCTGGTGGCGCTGGTGCTGGTCGGCGGCGTCGGCGAGATCTTCCTGCTGCTGGCAATTGGGGCGCTGCAACTGGCGCTGCTCTGGCCGTTCAGCCGCCTCGGTTTGCGTTGGGGCTATCAGACGCAGGCCGTGCGAGGGTGAAGGATGGCGTGAAGGGGCGTATCCTTCCCCGTCGTTCCGCTGGCTAACAGGCTTTGTCATGCATCACGCGTCCATCCTCTTCGATCTCGACGGCACCCTCACCGATCCGCGCGAGGGCATCACCCGCTCGGTGCAGTACGCGCTGGCCAAGCTGGGCATCGACGAGCCGGATCTGACGGCGCTGGAACACTTCATCGGCCCGCCCCTGTTGCAGTGCTTCATGGCTACTTACGCGCTGGACGAAGCCACCGGCTGGCAGGCGGTGAACCATTACCGCGAGCGCTTCAAGGTCACCGGGTTGTACGAGAACCGCCTGTTCGATGGGGTCGATGCCCTGCTGCAGGGGTTGGTGGCGCAGGGGCGCACCCTGTACATCGCCACCAGCAAACCGACGGTGTTCGCCGAGGAAATCGCCCGGCATTTCGGTTTCGACCGCTACTTCAAGCGCATCTACGGCAGCGAGCTGGACGGCACCCGCACCAACAAGGTGGAGCTGCTGGCGCATCTGCTGGAGTGCGAGCGGCTGGCGCCGGAATCGGCATTGATGATCGGCGATCGCAAGCACGACCTGATCGGGGCTCGCCAGAACGGCTTGCAGGCGGTGGCGGTTGGCTATGGCTTCGGTAGCCGCGAGGAGCTACTCGGCGAGGCGCCGGCCTTTCATTTCGAGACGCTGGAAGAGATGCACCGGGCATTCATCCGCTAGGGGCTGTAGGAGCGAGCCGTGCTCGCGTATGTCGCCAGGCGAAAGCTTCGCGAACAGGCCCGCTCCTACAGGGAAGTGGCGTATTAGCCGTTGCGTTGGTAGATGATCTTCTTGCTGCCGCCATCGCAGCTGCCGACCACCATGCTCTGGTCCTGTACTTCGTCGTTGGGCACGATTTCCAGTGTGTAGCTGCGCACGTTGTTGGCCTGGATCTTCACTTCGATTTCATCCTTGAGCTCTTCGCAGGGTTTGGGTGCGGCCAGCGCACCGCCGGCGAGGAGCATCAGGGCCAGGGTGGGAATCAGTCGTTGCATCGCTTGTACCTCCGGTGTTGGGCGAAACCTGAATAGGTAGGACTGGCAATTGGCCAAGCAGTTCTAGTCGTTTTGCATGAGGCTGGCCAATGCGGCCCGACGATCTGCCTCCGGCAGCCGACCCAGGGCGGCGACGGCCTCGTAGAAGCGCGGCCAGTCCTGCCCGCTGCGCGCGAACAGGGTGGCGAAGGCTGGCACCCACTGGTCGTAGAGGCCGAAGGGCAGCAGTTTGGCATTGTTCAGCGGGCTTTCGATCCAGGCGTCATAGCGGCCCTGGCCGCCCCATTCGCGCTGGCGCAGGGCGCGATAATCCTGGCGCAGGCGCTCGAACTCGGCCTGCTTGGCCGCGCGCATCTCGCGCGGCGGCAGGTCGCTGGCATAGAGCCGGCTCAGGCGCTCGCGGCTGGCCAGCACCAGCTCGACGAACTGCTGGCGCTGGCGGTCATCACTGGCGGTAGCCGTTTCGCCGCGTGCGGCGTGCCACTGACGCAGCCCCTCGCGCTCGACGAAGGTGGCGAAGGATTCGTTGAAGGCGGTATCGCCCGGCAGGTAGTACTGCTGGTGCGCCAGCTCGTGGATGATCACCGCCACCAGGCGCTCGTCGCTCCAGCGCAGCATGGTGTTGAGCAGCGGGTCGTCGAACCAGCCCAGGGTGGAATAGGCCTCCACGCCGCCGATGTGGGTATCCAGCCCGCGCTGGCGCAGCAGCGCGGCGGCGCCACGGGCACGGCCCTGCTGGTAATAGCCGCGGTAGGCGACGCAGCCGGCGATGGGAAAGCAGTGCAGCTCGGGCTCGAGGGAAAACTCCGGGGTGGCGAAGACGTTCCACACCACGAACGGCCGGCCGATATCGGCGTACAGGCGATAGCTGCGGTTGTTCGGCAGATGCAGGCTGGCGCTGGCGAACTCGCGGGCCTGCCCGGCCAGGGCCAGGCGCCTGGCCAGTTGCGGATCGGTGGCGGGGTCGGCGATCAGGCGTTCGACCGGCTGCCGCGCCCTGAGCAGCTGCCACTGGCCCTGGCCGAGATGGGCATAGTAATCCAGCGTCGAGCAGCCGCTTGAGGCCAGGCCGAGCAGGACGAGCGCCAGACGGTGTAGGAGAGAGGAGGGCAGGGAGCTGAGCATGGCGCCACGCTACCTGATCGCCGCGGCTGCCTCCAGCCCCGGATAGAGGTAGTCTAGAGACTCACGTCACCGCCTGGAGATCGCCATGCGTGCCCTGCTTCTTGCCGCCTTGCTGCTGCTCGGCGCCTGCGCCTCGCCCCTGCCGCAACCCGATCCGCGGCAGGCCTGGATCGATCTGTACGCGCCGGCCGGCGAGCTGTTGATGGCCGACCGTGTGGACCGCAAGCGCTGGCCCGACGGCCGCTACTTTCAGGTTGCCCCGGGTGCCCGCGAATTGCTGGTGCGCCTGCAGTTCGAGGCCCACCGTGGCGGCGGCATGGGCATCAACAGCGAACCGCTGCAGCTGACCTGCGAGCTGCGGCTGCGTTACGACCAGTTTCAGGCCGGCCAGCGTTACCGCGTGGAGGCCCGCTCCCTGGCGATGAGCGCCCAGGGCTGGCTCTACGACGATCAGCGCAACGTGCTGGCGCGGGCCAAGGTGATGCGCTGCGGCACGGCAATCTAGGGCGCGCTCGATACGGCGTCTTAGCTGTCCAGCACCGCTTCCAGGGTGATCTTGGCGTTCAGCACCTTGGATACCGGGCAGCCGGTCTTGGCGGTTTCCACCGCCTTTTCGAAGGCGGCGCGCTCGGCGCCAGGAATCTTCGCGCGCAGCGACAGGTGCACGGCGCTGATTTCGAAACCGCCATCCACCTTGTCCAGGGTCACTTCGGCCTTGGTGTCGATGCGCTCGGCGGTCATCCCGGCATCACCCAGCTCCTTGGACAGGGCCATGGAGAAGCAGGCGGCATGGGCCGCGCCGATCAGTTCCTCGGGGTTGGTGCCGGGCTGATCGGTGAAGCGGGTGTTGAAACCGTAGGGGGTGTCGTTGAGCACGCCGCTCTGGCTGGAGATGCTGCCCTGGCCGTCCTTGATGCCGCCTTGCCAGCGGGCCGATGCTGTCTTTTTCATTTCGCTCTCCCGTTATCAACCAGGCCGCCGATCTGACGGCCCTGTGCATTGAGAGGGCGCTGGCGCGCGCAAGTTCGACCTCAGCCGCGTTGCAGCTCGGCAAGGATGTCGAAGGCGTGCAGGCGGTCGGCGAAGTCGTACATGTCGCAGGTGAAGATCAGCTCGTCCGCCTCGGTCTGCTCCAGCAGCTGTTCCAGACGCGCGCGCACGGTCTGCGGTCCGCCGATGGCGGCCAGGCCGAGAAACTCGCTGACGGCCTGGCGCTCGTGCGGCAGCCACAGACCCTCCATGCTCGCCACCGGCGCCCGTTGCACCAGGCTGTGGCCGCGCACCAGCGCGAGGATGCGCTGGAACGACGAGGTGGCAAGGTAGTGCGCCTGCTCGTCGCTGTCGGCCGCCAGCAGCGGCACGCCGAGCATCACGTAAGGCTTGTCCAGTACCGCGGAAGGCTTGAAGTGGTTGCGGTAGATGCGGATCGCCTCGTGCAGGTAGCGCGGTGCGAAGTGTGAGGCGAAGGCGTAGGGCAGCCCTTTGATCCCGGCCAGCTGAGCGCTGAACAGGCTGGAGCCGAGCAGCCAGATCGGCACGTTGCTGCCGGCACCGGGCATGGCGATCACCCGCTGGCCTTCCTGGCGCGGGCCCAAGTAGGCCTGCAGCTCCTCGACGTCATTGGGGAAATCCTCGGCGCTGCCGTCGCGGCTGCGGCGCAGGGCATGAGCGGTGTACTGGTCGGCGCCGGGCGCGCGGCCCAGGCCGAGGTCGATGCGCCCGGGGTAGAGCGTGGCCAGGGTGCCGAACTGCTCGGCGATCACCAGCGGTGCGTGGTTGGGCAGCATTACCCCGCCGGCGCCGAGGCGGATGCTCGAGGTGCCGGCGGCCAGGTAGCCGATCAGCACGGCGGTGGCCGAGCTGGCGATGCCATCCATGTTGTGGTGCTCGGCCACCCAGAAGCGTTCGAAGCCGAGGCTTTCCACATGCCGGGCCAGCGCCAGCGAATTGTGCAGGGCCTGCGCGGCGTCGCCGTCGTCGCGAATCGGCGCCAGGTCGAGGGTGGAGAGCTTGATGGAGGCCAGTCGGCTCATGGGGAGTCTCCTCGTTGCGTGGCCGGCTACTCTAACCCCTCGGGTCGAGGCTGAGCACGCGGCGCACGGGCATAGTCATAATCGATGCGGCTGATGCGCGCAGAGGCACTGTGATGGCTGTGCGCGCTGGCCTCGGTGGTACCTGCGCAAGCCTGGCGGTTGCGTTGGATGGTTCTGCTTATCGACCGCACTGGAGATCTGGATGTTCACATGTCGCTGATCCGGCCCCGCTGGGGGATGCCATGCGTTAGCGCACCGCCTGCGGCAACGCGTCCAAGCGGCACCAGAGCCCGTCGAAGCAGTCCTCGCCGCTGAACAGGCGTTGCAGATCGTCGGGCGAGCGTGGCCGACTGAACCAGTAGCCCTGGGCGTAAAGGCAGCCTTCGCGGCCGAGGAAGTCGATCTGCGCCTGCTGCTCGACGCCTTCGGCCACCACCGTCAGGCCCAGGCTGTGGCCGAGGCCGATGATCGCCCGGCTGATGGCCAGCGACTCGGCGTCCTGCGGCGTGCCGGCGATGAAGCTCTTGTCCACCTTGATAATGTGCAGCGGAAAGCGCTTGAGATAGCCGAGCGAGGAGTAGCCCGTGCCGAAGTCGTCCAGCGCCAGCTGCACGCCGAGGCTGGCCAGCTCGCGCAGGCAGGCGAGGTTCTGCGCGCTGTCCTGCATCAGCTGGCTCTCGGTGATCTCCAGCACCAGGCTGGCCGCGGGCAGGCCGGTTTCCCGCAGCACGTCGGCGACCCGTGCGGCGAAATCGCCCTGCTGCAGCTGGCGACTGGACAGATTGACCGAGCAGCGCAGCTGCGTCTGGCCGGCCAGCTGCCAGGCGCGCACCTGGGTGCAGGCCTGACGCAGCACCCAGTCACCGACGGCAAGGATTTCCCCGGATTCCTCCAGGCAGGGGATGAACTCCAGCGGCGAAATCTCGCGCCCGTCGTGTTGCCAGCGCAGCAGCGCCTCGACCCCCATCAGCACCGGCTGGCCCTGGTCAAGGCGGCAGATCGGTTGATACACCAGACGCAGTTCGCCGCAGCTGCAGGCCTGGGCCAGCGCGTTCTGCAGCTCCAGCTGGCGCTGTGCCTGTTGCTGCAGCTCGCTGCTGTAGCGGGCGAACTGCGCCTTGCCGGCGCTCTTGGCGCGATACAGCGCCAGATCGGCGGCCTGCAGCGGGTCGAGCGGATGGCCGCGCTCCTGCAGGGCGGCGATGCCGATGCTGGCGGTGACCGCGAGCGTCTGTTCCTGCAGGCGCAGGGGCGGGTGCAGGCTGTCGAGCATGCGCTGGGCCACGCGCTCGGCGTCGCCCATGCAGGCGAGGTCGTCGAGCAGGGCGACGAACTCGTCGCCGCCGAAACGGGCCAGATGGTCGCCGGGACGCAGGCAGTGGCTGAGACGTTCGGCGACCTCCACCAGCACGCTGTCACCGATCTGGTGGCCGAGGCTGTCGTTGATCAGCTTGAAACGATCGAGGTCGATGAACAGCAGCGCGGCTTCGCGGGCTCCGGGGCGCTGCTGGCGCTGCAGCGCCTGCTGCAGCAGTTCGCCCAGACGCGCGCGGTTGGCCAGCCCGGTGAGCGGATCGTGGCGGGCGGCGTGATGCAGCTGCTCCTGGGCGGCGCGGCGCTGGCTGATGTCGCTCTGCGAGCCGGCGATGCGCCGCACCCCGCCGCTGCAGGTTTCCGCCACGCCGCGCACCAGCACCCACAGGTAGCTGCCGTCGCGGCGGCGAATGCGGTACTCGTGGTGCAGGGTCGGGCTGAGGCCGCGCAGGTGGTTGTCGATGGCCTGGCGCAGGCCGGGCAGGTCGTCGCCGTGCACGCGGCTGAACCAGCTGCGGCTGGTCGGCGCCAGGCTGTCGCGGTCAAGGCCGAGCATGCTGGTCCAGCGCTCGGAGAGGTACAGCTGGTCCTGCTCCAGCTGCCATTCCCAGAGGCCGTCGTTGGCCCCGCGCATGGCTCGCGCATAGCGCGCCTCGCTGTCCTGCAGCGCTTTGCGCTGCGCCGCGCCGTAGCTGTCCAGGGCCAGGCCGATGTCGAAGAACACCTTCTTGATCAGGCTGGCAAAGCAGTCGCTCGCCGGCGATGGTTCGAGCAGGGCCTCGAGCATCCCGTCCAGGTACATGCGGTACGCGCCGAGGTACCACTTCAGGTCGACGCCGACATGCTGGTGCACCCAGCCAATGCGCAGGCGCTCGAGCACGTAGGCCTGGTCCAGCGGGCTGTGCCACAGGCGCCGGTAATAGTCGCACTGGCTGTGCTTGAGGCGTGCGGTGGTTGCCGGGTCGTCGAGGATGGCAGCCGGGGCGGGATACTGGGCGAGACGCTCGTAGAGGGCGTCGATGAACTGCCGGTTGGCGCGTTCCAGGCGCGGGGCATGGCGGGCCAGGCGTTCGTTGTCGATCTGGCTCCAGTCGAGAAAGCGCTGGCGCTGGCTCAGCTCGTGCGGGTCCGGTGCGATGTGTTGGAGCAGCTCTTGGAATTCTTCTTCGTTGCCCATGTCAGCCTCATGCTTTTCTTCGGCGCAAAAAAAAGCGCCGCGGCGCGCCATCCCGAGTGGATGGCGAGCTGCGGCGCTCTGTCTTGCAGGCCCTGTGTCCTGCCCGGCAAAGCCGGTCTCCGCGTGTGGCGGAACCTACTGCGGCTAGCTTTTACCGCAATTGTCGGGGGCGGACAACTCTTCCAGCAGCAGGCTCAGGCGCTTGCGCAGCTCGGCCAGCTGGGCGGATTTGAAGGCGTGGCGGCTGCGTTCGAGCACGTGCACGGCTTCGTCCAGGCTGGCCTGCACGTGCCCCAGGCGGTCGGCGGGCAAGGGTTGCAGCCAGTGGCACAGGGCGCGCTGGCTGCAGTCGTCCAGGGTGTCGACGATGCGGCAGCGCGGCGCCTGGAGACGCAGCAACTGAGTGACCCGTTGAGACGACTCGGGATCCGGCAGGCTGAGCAGCAGGTGGGTGCGAGGCATGAGGAACGTCACTGCGTGGCTATTGGCCATCAATGCTAGTGGGCATGCCGCGCAGGGATATTGACCGGTGTCAGTCCAGACCGTAGTCGCGTTCGACCCGCGCGATGCGCAGGCGAAACCCGCTGTACCAGCGCGCCCGGCCCAGGCGCTGGGCCTCGCGGTGCTCGGCGTTGGCCTTCCAGGCGGCGATGGCGTCCAGGTCGCGCCAGTAGGAGACCGTGATACCCAGCCCCTCGCGCGCCGATTCGGCGCCGAGAAAGCCCGGCTGCTCGGCCGCCAGTTCGACCATGCGGCTGGCCATGGCGGCGTAGCCTTCGCTGTCATCGCCGAGGGTCGAGGTGAAGATCACCGCGTAGTAGGGCGGCTCGGGTGTATCGGCGAAAGGGGTCATGGTTAGGCATCACTCGCTTGTTGGGCGCGGTACTCGCCGGGGGT
The DNA here is from genome assembly GCF_029834875.1 of Pseudomonas sp. GD04158. Lineage (NCBI taxonomy): Bacteria > Pseudomonadati > Pseudomonadota > Gammaproteobacteria > Pseudomonadales > Pseudomonadaceae > Pseudomonas > Pseudomonas sp. GD04158. Next base: position 23,883 of record NZ_JAODYT010000047.1, read on the forward strand.
CAGGCCGGTCCACTGGCGAAAGGCGCGAAAGAACACGCTGGGTTCGGAATAGCCGAGCAGCAGGGCGATCTCCGCCGCCGGCAGGCGGCCCTCGCGCAGGTAGCGTTCGGCCAGTTGGCGGCGGGTGTCGGCGAGCAGCTGCTGATAGCTGCAACCCTCCTCGGCCAGACGCCTTTGCAGGGTGCGTTCGCTCAGGTGCAGGGCACGGGCCAGCTGCGCGCGGTCCGGCTCGCCATGGGCCAGCTGTTCGCCGAGCAGGCCGATCACCCGAGCACTCAGGCTGGCGCTGGGCAGGCGGGCCAGCAGGGCTTCGGCATGCTGGCGCAGCAACTGCTGCAGGGGCGGGTTGGCCGGGATCAGCGGAGCGTCGCCAAGGGCGCGGGGCAGGGCGATGGCGTAGTCGGCCGCGGCAAAGCGTAGCGGGCAGGCGAACACGCTCCGGTACGGCGCGAGATCGCTCGGTGCGGCGTGGCGGAACTGCACGCCGAGCAGATGAAAGTCGTCTAGCAGCGGAGCCATCATCCGCACCCAGCAGGCCATCATCGCCAGCACCCGCATGCGCGTGGCCGGGTGCTGCGGGTGCAGCGGGCTGTAGAGCAGCGTCAGTCGGTCGTCCTGTTGCTCGACGCGCAGCTCGCCGCCTTCGCCGACCAGGCGCTGATAGCGCTGCGCCGCATTCAGGGCATCGCCGAGGGTGGCGCTGCTCTGCAGCAGGTAGTTGAGCACGCTGAACGGGCCCGGTGTCAGGTTGCAGCCCAGCAGCAGACCGGGCTCGGGATGCTGCAGGCGTGCGCTGAGCGCGCACCACAGCGCCTCCTGAGCGGTAAAGGGCACGCGCGCATCGGGGTCGGCCAACTGGCTTTCGCCCAGGCCGCAGGCGCTCAGCAGCGCCTGGCGTTCGAGGCCGAGGCGCCCGGCGGCATGCAGGATGGCCTGGGTCAGGCTGGCGCTGACCGAGGCCTGCGCGGTGTCATGGAGGGCGGGCATGCGCCGATTCTGCCCAATGGCACGGGCCGGCGATAGCGCTGGCTTCCACACAAGGCGTTACGACCGCTTGGTCATCAGTGCTCGCATATTCGGCGCGAGCGGTTAGACTTCCCACCCGGACGTCGCTCACAAGGCGCGCTCGCTCTAAAACAACAGAAAAAGGAGATATCCCATGAAAGGCAAATCCTTGGCATGGGTTCTGTCTGCCGCGCTCGCGGGTACTACCCTCGGTGGCATGGCACAGGCCGAAGACAAATTCGTCACCATTGGCACCGGCGGCCAGACCGGCGTCTACTACGTGGCCGGCCAGTCCATCTGCCGCTTCCTCAACCGCGGCTCGGCCGAACACGGCATCAAGTGCAACGCGCCTGCCAGCGGCGGCGGCGTGGCCAACGTCAACGGCATTCGCAGCGGTGAGTTCAACTTCGGCATCATGCAGTCGGACCACCAGTACAAGGCGCTCAACGGCGCGGCTCCGTTCGAGGCCGAAGGCGCGATGAGCGACATCCGCGCGGTGTTCTCGCTGCAGAGCGAGGTGTTCACCATCCTCGCCCGTCGTGACGCCAAGATCGCCAGCTTCGACGATCTCAAAGGCAAGCGCGTCAACGTCGGCAACCCGGGCTCGGGTCAGCGCGACACCCTGGAAGAGATCATGGCCGTCAAGGGCTGGGACCGTTCCGCCTTCGCCCTCGCCGCCGAGCTCAAGCCGGCCGAGCAGGCCAGCGCCCTGGGCGACAACAACATCGACGCCATGACCTACTTCGTCGGTCATCCCAATGGCGCGATCCAGGAAGCCACCACCACCACCGACGCCGTTCTGGTACCGGTGACCGGCGCCGAGATCGACAAGCTGCTGGCCGAGAAGAGCTACTACACCAAGGCCGACATCCCCGGTGGCCTGTACAAGGGCAACGACCAGCCGACCCCGTCGATCGGCGGCAAGGCCGTGCTCTCCACCTCGGCCAAGGCCGACCCGGAAGTGGTCTACCAGCTGGTCAAGTCGGTGTTCGACAACATCGAGCGCTTCAAGCGTCTGCACCCGGCCTTCGCCAACCTGAAGGAAGAGGAAATGATCAAGGTCGGCCTGACTGCGCCCCTGCATGAAGGCGCCGAGCGCTACTACAAGGAGCGCGGCTGGCTGTAAGCCGCAGGGCCGCGGCGCTGCCGCGGCCGCCTTGCACTACGCTTGAGTTGAGCAGCCCGCGCGCCGCAAGGCCGCGGGCTTTGCTGTTCGCTGATTTCTCCAATGCAGGTTTCAATCCATGCCTGACAAGCAACTTTCCACCGAGGAACTGATCGCCCAGGACGTTGGCGCGCGCACGCCCGTCGGCGCCATGGCCCAGGTGATCGCCGGCCTGGCCTTGCTCTGGTCGCTGTTCCAGCTGTGGATCGCCTCGCCGCTGCCCTTCGTGTTCGGCTTCGGCGTGTTCAACGACACCCAGACCCGCGCCATCCACCTGACCTTCGCCCTGCTGCTGGCCTTCCTCGCCTACCCGGCATTCAGGAAGTCGCCGCGCGATCGCGTGCCGCTGCTGGATATCGCCCTCGGCCTGATCGCCGCCGCCTGCTCGGCCTACCTGTTCGTGATGTACCAGCAACTGGCGATGCGCCCGGGCAGCCTGACCACCACCGATCTGGTCACCGCCTGCATCGGCATCCCACTGCTGCTGGAAGCCACCCGCCGCGCGCTCGGCCCGGCTCTGGCAGTGATCGCCCTGGTGTTTCTCGTCTACAGCCTGGCCGGCCCCTGGATGCCCGGCATGCTGGCGCACCGTGGGGTGAGCCTGAATGCGCTGGCCAATCACCAGTGGATCACCACCGAAGGGGTGTTCGGCATCGCCCTCGGCGTGTCCACCAGCTTCGTCTTCCTCTTCGTATTGTTTGGCGCCCTGCTCGAGCGGGCCGGCGCCGGGCACTATTTCATCCAGCTGGCCTTCAGCCTGCTCGGCCACCTGCGCGGCGGCCCGGCCAAGGCCGCCGTGGTGGCCTCGGGCATGACCGGGCTGATCTCCGGCTCGTCGATCGCCAACACCGTGACCACCGGCACCTTCACCATCCCGATGATGAAGCGCACCGGCTTCTCGTCGGAGAAGGCCGGCGCGGTGGAGGTGGCCTCCTCGGTCAACGGCCAGATCATGCCGCCGGTGATGGGCGCCGCCGCCTTCCTCATGGTCGAGTACGTCGGCATCCCCTACATCGAGGTGATCAAGCACGCCTTCCTGCCGGCGCTGATTTCCTATATCGCGCTGATCTACATCGTCCACCTGGAGTCGATGAAGCTCGGCCTCAAGCCTATTGGCGGTCATCAGCCCAAGCCCTGGCTGCGCCGCCTGACCGGCTTCGCCTTCGGCGCGGCGCTGATCAGCGGCCTGTCGCTTGGCGTCTACTACGGCCTCGGCTGGCTCAAGCCGGCCCTTGGCGACGCCGCCATGTGGGTCATCGGCGCACTGCTGGCGGCGGTGTACGTCGGCCTGCTGAAGATCGCCGCGAGCAACCCGCCGCTGCCGCCGGAAGACCCCAACGCGCCGCTGGACCAGCTGCCACAGACGCGTCCGGTGCTGCTCTCCGGCCTGCATTTCCTGCTGCCGGTAGTGGTGCTGGTCTGGTGCCTGATGGTCGAGCGTCTGTCGCCCGGGCTGTCGGCCTTCTGGGGCAGCGTGATGCTGGTGTTCATCCTGCTCACCCAGCGTCCGCTGCTGAGCTGGCTGCGCACCGACGGCAGCCATGACCACGGCAGCTTCAAGGACGGCGTGATCGATCTGCGCGAGGGCCTGATCGCCGGTGCGCGCAACATGATCGGCATCGGTATCGCCACCGCGGCGGCCGGCATCATCGTCGGCGCGGTGTCGCAGACCGGCGTCGGCCTGGTGCTGGCCGATCTGGTCGAGCTGCTGTCGATGGGCAACCTGCTGCTGATGCTGCTGCTCACCGCCTTCCTCAGCCTGATCCTCGGCATGGGCCTGCCGACCACCGCCAACTACATCGTGGTGTCCAGCCTGCTGGCACCGGTGGTGGTGGCGCTGGGTCAGCAGAACGGCCTGATCGTGCCGCTGATCGCGGTGCACCTGTTCGTCTTCTACTTCGGCATCATGGCCGACGTCACCCCGCCGGTGGGGCTGGCCTCGTTCGCCGCCGCGGCGGTGTCCAAGGGCGACCCGATCAAGACCGGGATTATGGCCTTCTACTACAGCCTGCGTACCGCCGCGCTGCCGTTCCTGTTCATCTTCAACACCGACCTGCTGCTGATCAACGTGGACTTCTGGCACGGCGTGCTGATCTTCATCGTGGCGACCATCGCCATGCTGATCTTCGCCGCGGGTACCCAGGGCTTCTTCCTGGTGCGCAGCCGCTGGTACGAGAACATCCTGCTGCTGCTGGTGGCCTTCACCCTGTTCCGTCCGGGGTTCTGGATGGACATGCTGCACGACCCCTACCAGGAAGTGCCGCCCGCGCAGCTGGCGCAGGCGCTCGGTGAGGTGAGCGAGGACAGCCAGCTGCGCCTGCGCGTGCGTGGCGAGGACGCCCTGGGCGATCCGCGCACCTTCACCCTGCTGTTGCCGATCCCCGACGGCGCCACGGGCGAGGAGCGTCTGAGCAAGCTCGGCCTGACCCTGATGGAGGAAGGCGACAAGGTGCTGGTGGACAGCGTGGCGTTCGGCAGCCCGGCCGCCGAGGCGGGTCTGGAGTTCGATCAGCAGATCCTCAGCGTCAAGGCGCCGACCGACCGCTGGGTCAAGGAACTGATGTGGATCCCCGGCTTCCTGCTGTTCGGCCTGATCGTGCTGTTGCAGCGCCGTCGGCAGAGGTCGCAGGTCGCATAAGGCCCATCGTGACCGTGAACAAGGCAGCTTCGGCTGCCTTGTTCGTTTATGGTGCAGCGCCAGGCTGTTGCCCTGCAGCCTGCTAGAATCGCCGGCCTGACCAATCGGACAACAAGGACTCCAGCCAGTCATGTCGACGCCGCGCGTGCATTACCCCTGGTACAAGAAGGAAGACACCGACGCCTTCTTCGCCCTGTTCCAGAACAACATCGCCAACTTCGTGATCATCGCCATCAGCATGCTGGGCATGGGCTTTCCCGCCGAGATCGTGTTCGGCCAGGTGCTGCCCGGTGCGGCGGTGGCGGTGATGGCCGGCAACTTCTACTACGCCTGGAGCGCCGCGCGCCTGGCCCGCCGCGAGAACCGCGCCGACGTCACCGCGCTGTCCTATGGCATCAGCACGCCGGTGATGTTCGTGTTCCTGTTCGGCGTGCTGCTGCCGGCGAAGAACCTTACCGGCGATGCCGAACTGGCGTGGAAGGTGGCCGTGGCCGCCTGCCTGATCAGCGGCGCCATCGAGGCCGCCATCAGCCTGATCGGCGGCTGGGTGCAGAAGCACCTGCCGCGCCCGGCCATGCTCGGCGCGGTAGCCGGCGTGGCGCTGACCTTCATTGCCGGCGAGATGCTGTTCAAGACCCTGGAAATCCCCATGATCGGCCTGCTGGTGCTGGCCATCACCATCGTCGGCCTGGTGGCGCGCATCAGCATGCCGTTTCGCCTGCCGGCCTCGCTGTTCGCTATCGTCGTCGGCACGGCGCTGGCCTATCTGATCGGCGCCGCCGACAGCGGCAAGTTCAGCGACGCCTTCACCCACCTGGGTTTCTATCCGCTGCTGCCCAACCTGGCCTGGTACGAAGGCCTGGGCCTGCTGTTCACCACCATGCTGGCGCTGATGACGGTGATCCTGCCGATCACCCTGTACAACGCCATCGAGACCATGAACAACGTCGAGGCCATGAGCGCCGCCGGTGACAGCTACAGCGTGCGTGAATGCCAGGCGGTGGACGGCTTCGGCACCCTGCTCGGCGCGCTGTTCGGTGGCGTGTTCCCGACCACGGTGTACATCGCCACCGTGGGCTCGAAATGGATGGGCGCCGGGCGCGGCTACAGCCTGCTCAACGGCGCGGTCTACGGCATCGCCACCATGTTCGGCCTGATCGCCTTCATCGCCGCGCTGATCCCGGTTTCGGTGGTGGCGCCGATCCTGGTATTCGTCGGCATGTCGATGATCGCCACCGCCTTCAACAGCAACCAGGCGCGCTACTACCCGGCCGTGGCACTGGCCATGCTGCCGTACTTCGCCAACTACCTGATGACCCGCTTCAATCGCGGTGCGCCGGAGGTGATGCAGGGCATCTCCACGGCCATCGGCGCCCTCGGCCAGGGCGCCATGTTCAGCGCCATCCTGCTGGGCGCCATGTGTGCGGCGGTGATCGATCGTCAGTTCCGCCAGGCCACCACCTTCGCCCTGGTGGCTGCGGCGATGGCCTTCGTCGGCCTGATGCATGCACCGAAGCTGGCCTGGTACGCGGCGCCGGACTTCGTCCACGGCTATCTGCTGATGGCGCTGTTCTTCGCCTGGTACGCCTGGCGCGGGGTGGAGCCGGCAACGCGCGGCAACGCGACCGCCGACTGAACTATTCGCCGCCGTCCAGCTGCAGGGCGCCGGTTTCCTGGCCCTCCAGCACCACGTAGGCGCTGGAGCAGAACAGCGAGTTGAGGCGCTTCATGTCGGCGATCAGTTCCAGGTGCAGCGAGCTGGTCTCGATGCTCTGCACGACTTGACGCTGCAGACGGCCGATATGCGCATGGGCCAGGCGCCGCTCCTGGGCGCGGAAGCGGCGCTTCTCGCGCAACAGCTGGCTGGCGCTGGCGTGATCGGCGCTGAGGAACACGTTCAGACCCAGGCGCAGGTTGGCCATCAGCTGTCCGTGCAGGCTGGTCAGCTCCTCCAGCCCCTTGTCGGAGAAGGCGCGGCGCTGCGCGGTCTTCTCGTTCTGGATCTTGCCGAGCATGCGTTCGATCAGCTCGCCGGCCTGCTCCAGGTTCACCGCCAGCTCGAGCACCTCGGCCCAGCGCCGGCTCTCGTGTTCGCTCATCGCCTCGCGCGGGATCTGCGCCAGGTACAGCTTGACCGCCCGGCACAGGCTGGCGACGTCGTCATTGAGCAGGCGCAGCTCCTTGCTCGCCGCCGGCTGGTTGTGCTCCAGCACCGGCAGCAGGTGGCCGAGCATGGCCTCGATGAGGTCGCCGACGCGCAGGGTTTCGCGCACCGCATTGGCCAGTGCCAGGCTTGGCGTGGCCAGCGCCGTCGGGTCGAGATGGCGCGGCCGGGCGATGCCGCCGTCCTCGGCGCGGTCCGGCATCAGCCAGTTGCAGAAGCGCGCCATCCAGCCCACTGTGGGCAGCATCAGCAGGGCGCGCAAGCCGTTGTAGAGCAGGTGGAAGAAGATCACCAGCTCGGCCGGGCGCCAGTCCAGGCCGTCCAGCCAGTTGGCCAGCGGCTGTAGCACTGGTAGCACCAGCAGCAGGCCGATCAGCTTGTAGATCAGGCTGCCCAGCGCCACGCGACGGCCGGCGGGGTTCTGCAGGCTGCTGGTGAGAAAGGCCAGCAGGCCGCTGCCGATGTTGGCGCCGATCACCAGACCGATGGCCACTGGCAGGCTGATCAGCCCGGCGCCGGCCAGGGTCGCGGTGAGCAGCACGGCGGCCAGGCTGGAGTAGGTGAGCAGGGCGAACAGCGCGCCGACCAGGGCGTCGAGCAGCAGGTCACCGGTCAGCGAGGCGAACAGCACGCGGATGCCGCGCGCCTCGGTGATCGGCGTGGCGGCGGCGACGATCAGCTCCAGCGCCAGCAGCATCAGGCCCAGGCCGATGGCCACGCGACCGAGCTGCCCGGCACGGGTCTGCCGCCGCGAGAGGAAGAAGATCACCCCGAGAAAGATCAGCAGCGGGCTGAGCCAGCTCAGGTTGAGGGTCAGCACCCGCGCCATCAGCGCGGTGCCGACATCGGCGCCGAGCATGATCGCCAGCCCTGGCGCCAGTGCCATCAGGCCCTGGGCGACGAAGGAGGTGACCAGCAGCGCGGTGGCGTTGCTGCTCTGCACCAGCGCGGTGACGCCGATGCCGGCGAGAAAGGCCAGGGGCTGGCGGCCGACGTTGTGGCTGAGGACCTTGCGCAGGTGCGAGCCGTACACCCGCAGGATGCCGGTACGCACGATATGGGTGCCCCACACCAGCAGGGCGATGGCTGACAGCAGATGGAGCAGGGTCAGCATAGGCGGCTCCCCCTTGCGAGCCCGCTGGCGATCCGTGCGGAGCGCGCGCAGCTAGCACAGCCGGCCGGCGAGAAATGTTTTATCCGACCTGTACTTAGCATCGGCCGGAAATCGGCTTTGCGCCAGTCAGCCGTCGCGCAATACCTTGAGTTCGGCGTCGTCGGCCGCGAAGCCGCGCTCGAGCTTGAACTTGAGGCTGAGGTCGGTGCGCGAGTCGGCATACTTGAGCGCCTCGGCCAGACCGATGCGGCCGGCTTCGAGCAGGGCGAACAGGTGCTGATCGAAGGTCTGCAGACCCTGCTCGGCGGCGCGCGCGGTGGCTTCGCGCAACTGCTCGAGCTCGTCGCGCTGGATCAGGTCGCGGATATAGGGCGTGCCGAGCATCAGCTCCACCGCCGCCACACGCTTCTGCGCCAGGCCCGGCACCAAGCGCTGACCGATCACCGCCAGCAGGTTGTGCGCCAGGTCGGCCAGCACCTGCTTGCGCGCCTCGTCGGGAAAGAAGCGCGCGATGCGCTCGGCCGCATGGCTGCTGCTGGTGGCATGCAGCGTGGCCAGGCACAGATGGCCGGTCTCGGCATAGTGCAGGGCGTGCTGCATGGTGGCGGCGTCGCGGATCTCGCCGAGCATGATCACGTCCGGTGCCTCGCGCAGCACGTTGCGCAGGGCGTCGGCGAAGCTGTGGGTATCCAGACCCACCTCGCGCTGGTCGATGATCGAGCGCTGGTGGCTGTGGAGGAACTCGATGGGGTCCTCGATGCAGACGATATGCCCACTCTTGTGGCGGTTGCGAAAATCCAGCATGGCCGCCAGGGTGGTGGACTTGCCCGAGCCGGCGGCGCCGGTGACCAGGATCAGGCCACGGTCCTGCATCGACAGCTTTTCCAGCAGCCTGGGCAGGCCGAGCGCCGCGAAGTCGGGGATCTGGCTCTTGATCAGCCGCACCACCATGGCCACTTCGCCGCGCTGGTAATAGACGTTGACCCGATAGCGCCCGGCACCCTGCAGGCTGACGGCGAGGTTCATCTCCAGGTCGTGCTCGAACTCGGCGATCTGCTTCTGGCTCATCAACTGATAGGCCAGTTGCTGCACCTCGCCGGCCTTGAGCACGCGCTGGCCAACCGCTTGGCTATGACCTTCGACCTTCATGTGCGGCGGCGCGCCGACGCTGAAGAACAGGTCCGAGCCGCCTTGCTGATGCATCAGCTGCAGATAGGGCAGAACGTCGGGGCGTTCGTCTGTTGGCGTATCGTTCATCGTTCCGGCGTCGTCGTTGGTGTTGCAGCAAGGATAGTCGGCGTCCTGGTCATTCGATTGTTCTGTATCAAGATCCTGAGTCGGACGGTCGCCTTTTTTCTTGGCGGGCTGGACAGCCTCGCCAGGGAGGGCAAGAGTCAATGACACGAAGGCAATCGAGCGCCGAAGATGGGAGAAACAGGGTGAGGCATTGGACGGCACTGCTGCTGAGCCTGCTGTGCTGCGCGACGGCGCAGGGCGAGGCCCTGCGGCTGGTGACGGGGACGACTATGCGCCATTCACCGGTAAGGCGCTGCCCGGGCAGGGCATGCTCACGCAGGTGGTGCGCGCGGCGCTTGCCGAGCAGGGCCTGGGCAGCACGCTGGAATGGCTGCCGTGGAATCGAGGCTACCTCAAGACCAGACGCGGCGAATACGACGGCACCTTCCCCTACGTGCGCTCGCCACAGCGCGAGGCGGACTTTCTCTACTCGGCGCCGCTGTACGTCACCGAGCAGCATTTGTTCAGCCGCACCGAGGACCGCATCGAAATCGGCGATCTGCCGGGCCTGGCGGGACGCCGCCTGTGCTACCCGCTCGGTTGGCAGCCGCCCCAGGCGATCCAGGAACTGATCGAGGCAGGGGTGCTTCAGCGCCATTCGCCGCTCGGGCTCAAGGAGTGCGCGCAACTCTTGTTGCTGCAGCGGGACGATCTGTTTCTCGCCGATCGTGGCCTGGGCGAGAGTGCTCTGCGCGCGATCGGTGCCGAGGCCGGCCAGTTTCACCGCTAGACGACGACGCTGGGCAACAACACCCTGCATTTCATCGTCTCCAGGCGGCACCCGCGCGCCGCGGAGCTGATCGCCCGCTTCGACCGCGGCCTTGCCGCGCTCAAGGCGCGTGGCGAGTATCAGCGGTTGATCGAAAGCAACCTGGAGTAGCGGCGGCGGGGCGCTGCGTGGCGTGCAGCGGCCTCAGGCCAGCAGCCCCATGATCGCGACCAGACTTCCCGCCGCCAGCAGCGTCTGCAGGGTGATGATGCCGGCCATCAGCTGGCTGTCGCCGCCCAATTGGCGGGTCAGCACATAGGCGGTGGGCGCGGTGGGCAGGGCGAAGAACAGTACCAGCACGGCGCTTTCCATGGCCGGCAGTGCCAGCGCCCAGGCCACGGCCCAGGCCAGCAGCGGCATGGCCAGCAGGCGCAGGGCCGTGTTCCAGCCCAGGGCGGGAATTTCCCCGCCCAGTTGCTCGGGCTTGAGCGCCGCGCCGACGCAGAGCAGACCCAGCGGCAGGCTGGCCGCGGCGAGCAGGCTGAGCAGGCGGTCGGTGCCGCCGGGCAGGCCGATACCGGTCAGGTTGAACAGCGCGCCGCCGAGGCAGGCGAGGATCAAGGGGTTCTTGATGATCGGCAGCAGCAGGCTGCGTGCACTGACGCCGCGCTCGGCGGTCAGCGACCAGACCGACAGCACGTTCACCGTCGGCACCATCAGGGCCAGCATCAGGGCGGCGAGCGTCAGGCCTTCCTGGCCGAACAGGCTGCCGACCGCGGCCAGACCGAGGTAGGTGTTGAAGCGCAGAATGCCCTGGGTGAAGGCGCCGAAGCGCCCGGCCGGCCAACCGCGCAGGCGCCGCACGACAAGCAGGGCGAGCCAGGCGATGCCGAGGCCGAGCAGCACGGCCAGGCCCAGGCGCGGCAGCGCCGGATTGCTCAACGGTGCCTGCGCCAGGCTGGAGAACAGCAGGGCGGGGAACAGGATGAAATAGTTCAGGCGCTCGGCGCCGGGCCAGAACGCCTCGCTGGGGAAGTTGCGCAAACGCAGCCAGTAGCCGGCAACTATCATGGCGAACAGCGGCCACAGGGCCAGCAGCAGATCGATCACGGGAACCCCCGGTGGTGGTGAGCGGCTATCTTGGTCAGCGGCGCTTGGCAATGCAAGGCGGAGGCGGAATGAACGGGACTCATGAAGGCGGCTGCCAGTGCGGCGCACTGCGCTATCGGATCGAGGCGCCACTGCAGGACATCGCCCACTGCCATTGTTCGATCTGTCGGTGCAGCAGCGGCGGCATCCTCACCACCTGGGTCACGGTACCGCGTCAGGCGTTCCATTGGCTGCGCGGCACGCCACGGGCGTTCGCCTCGTCAGCCAGTTGCACGCGTTATTTCTGTGGCGACTGCGGCGCGCACCTGGCGCTGTTCACGCAGCTCAGCCCGGATACGCTGGACGTGACCGTGGCCACCCTGGACGAGCCGGAGCAGGCACCCGCAAATCGGCATATCTGGGTAGACAGCCGGCTGCCCTGGCTGACGGTCGATCCGCAACTGCCGCAGGAGCGCGAGGAGTCGTAGGGTGCGCCGTGCGCACCGGCGTTCGCCAGGCTCGTAGCCGGATGCAATCCGGGCTACTGGAACTGGCTAACCTAGGGCAGTTCCAGCCCGCCGCCGGCCTTGTGCAGCGCGCGCAGGTGCTCGCCCAGGGCGAGCAGATTGGACTCGTTGGCTTCCAGCTCGGCCAGGCGCTCGGGCAGCAGCAGGTTGCGCACCTCGCCATCGAGCTCGTCGCTGAGCTGCCGCAGCTGCTGCTGACGCTCGCGGCTGCTGGCCTCCAGGCGTTCCCATTCGGCTCGCTGCGGCAGCCCATAGCCGCCCTCGAGCAGCTCGGCCGGCCGGCTGAGAAAGCCGCTGCCGGCAAGGATCTGCTCCAGCGCCGCACCGGCCTTGTTCAGGCTGGGATCACCGGCGGCGCGGCCGGTCAGGTAGCGGCGCTTGAGCTCATCCTGCGCCAGCAACAGTTGCCGGCGCAGGGCGGCCTGCTCGAGCAGCAGCAGAGCCGCGCTGGCGCGCAGGTCGGCCTGGGTGAACCACTGGCGGCGATCCTGCGCGGACTGTTCCAGCCAGGCTTCGACATTCTCCTGCGGGATCGGCAGGCGCTCACGCAGCACACCGAACATCGCCTGATAGCGTTCGCGAAAGGAATCGAAGCGGTAGCCCAGGCGCAGGGCCTCGCGCGGGTCGTCCAGCACCGAGGTGTCGGCCAGGCCGCGCGCGGTCAGCAGCTCCAGCAGGCCGTTGGGCAGGATGCTGTCGAGCGCCTGCAGCTGGGGGTGAGCGGTGCCGCTGCGCAGCAGCTTGAGGGTCTCCACCGCGCAGTTGTTGGAGATGAAGTAGTAGTCGCCGTCATAGCTCCAGTGCTGTTCGACGGCGCGGGTGACCAGGCCTTCCAGCTCGTCGCGGCTCAGCCTGATGGGAACCGAGGCCAGGCTGCGCAGCTCGACCTTGGTGTATTCGTCTATCACCTGCTCCAGCGGCAGGACGAACAGGCGTGACGGGTAGACGCCGGTCAGGCCGTCCCAGCTCGACAACTGCAGATCGCCAACGAACGCGCGGTAGGACAGCACCAGGTGCTGGTCGAGATCCAGACGGCAGTCGGGCCCGCGCGGCCGGCCCGGCGCGCAGACCACCAGGCGCAGCATGCTGTGGCCCCAGCGGCTCATCCAGGCATCGTTGGCCTCGGCCAGCAGGTAGTCGACCTCGTAGACCCGCTCGGGGTCGATGCGCTCCAGCGGCTGGCGGGCGAAGTCGCGCCCGGCATTGAGGTAGGCGTGGCCGTCCGCGCAGGGCTCGCTCGCCGGAGCCCAGTCGAAATGTTCGCGGAAGTAGCGCGCCAGCGAGGGGCGGCGGCAGGCGTAGGCGGGGTCGAGCAGGAAGTACTCGAGGTTGACCGCGACGAATTCCAGCGGGCTGCTCAGCTCGTAATGATCCGGGCTGCGCGCCACCTGGCCGTTGCTCAGGTCACGCGCGCCACGCCGGCCGACCCGTTGCGGCCAGCCGGCGAGATCGAGCAGGCGCGGGTCGTCGCTGAGGGTGAAGCGGCGTTCGGTCTGACCGCGGCATTCGTCCGGCAGGCCGATCTGGCCGGTGGACCCGGCACGCTGCCGACACTGGCCGATCTGCCTGCGTTGGGCGGCCGGCCACAGGCGGGCGCGGTCGTAGAGGTGGGTCAGCTCGTGG